>JAHHKH010000233.1 GCA_018679695.1 Maribacter sp. | reverse complement strand
TAAGATTTGGGACGAAAAGGGTGGAGGCTTCTCCGCCCTTTTCTATTGAAAAGCATAAAAAAACCCTGTAAAGGCTAGCCTTTACAGGGTTTTTTAAAGTATTTGCCACCTACTTATTGGCAGCATAAAGTTCTGCTACTTTATCCCAATTGATTAAATTAAAAAATGCCTTTACATAATCAGGTCTTCTATTCTGATAATTTAGATAATAGGCGTGTTCCCATACATCAAGTCCTAAAATAGGATGTCCGCCACAGCCAACATTGGGCATTAATGCGTTATCCTGGTTAGGTGTTGAGCAAACCTCAACTTTTCCTCCTTTGTGAACGCAGAGCCAAGCCCAACCAGAACCAAATCTTGTAGCGGCAGCACTACTGAATTTCTCTTTGAAAGTGTCAAATGAGCCAAAGGCATCGTTTATGGCATTGGCCAATTCACCTGAAGGTTCTCCTCCTCCATTGGGCGACATTACTTCCCAAAATAATGCGTGGTTGTAATACCCCCCTCCGTTATTTCTCACAGCTGCATTGTTCATGTCCAAACTCGCCAATATATCTTCAATGGATTTGTTCTCTAGGTCTGTCCCTGCGATTGCAGCATTCAGATTATTGGTATACCCATTGTGATGTTTTGTATGGTGGATCTCCATAGTTCTAGCATCGATATGTGGTTCCAGTGCATCATAGGCATAGGGTAAATTAGGTAATTCAAAAGCCATAGTTGTAGTTTTTATGTTAGAAAAAATATTCCTCAAATTTACATTTTTTGAAAGACATATTCAGATAATTATTTGTTAAGAACAATTTTAGATTATGTAATTTGCAGCTAAAAGAACGTGTTAGGTTATCCTTTTAAAATCTACAATGCATCGGCAGGATCTGGCAAGACCCATGCCCTCACAAAGGAGTACCTGAAAATAATTCTTACAAGACCAGGTTCTTTTGGTCAAATTTTGGCAATCACCTTCACCAACAAAGCGGTCAATGAGATGAAAGAGCGGATTCTGAAGAGTCTTCATGAATTTTCTTCAGTTAATACCATGGAAGAAGCCTCAGTCTTGTTCGTTGACCTAATGAATGAATTGGATATTGACCTGGAAGCTTTACGGGATAAGGCAAAAAGAACCCTCAAGGACATTTTGCATAATTACGGTTTCTTTGATGTGTCAACCATTGACAAATTCACCCATAGGCTCATCAGGACATTCGCAAAAGACCTTAAAATTGCACAAAATTTTGAAGTTATTCTTGATTCCGATCTTCTATTGGGTGAAGCTGTCGACAATTTATTGGAGAAAGTAGGCCGAGACCAGGCGTTGACCAAAGTCTTAATGGATTTTGCCTTGGAAAAAATTGATGATGACAGAAGTTGGGATGTATCATTTGACTTGAACAAAATCGGGAAGCTGCTTTTTAATGAAACCCATGCCGAACACTTAAAATTACTTAAGAACAAAAGTCTTACCGATTTTGAGGAATTAATTACAGTCATCTCCAAACGGATCAGACATTGTAAACAGCATTTAATTGAAAATGCAGCAAATGCCCTTCTGCTGATTCAGGATAATGGTCTCTTGGTAACCGACTTCAAATCGGGCTATTTTCCGAAATTCATGATGAAAATCGAGAGGGGTGATCTTGGATTCGACTTTAGTGCTGTCTGGAAACAGAATTTTGAAACAGAGCCACTTTACACAAAAACCAGCCCTGAGGATATTAAGACCTTATTAGACAGTCTTCACACTCAATTTGTGATTATTTTCAATAAAATAAGGGAAACATTTCATTTATTGCAGTTCTTAGTCAATATTTACAAGAACCTCGTACCACTAACCGTTTTGAACGCCCTACAAAAAGAAGTTAAAAACATACAAGAGGAAAAAGGGCAACTTTCAATTTCAGAATTCAATACCATAATCTCAAACGAAATAAAGAACCAACCGGCACCATTTATTTATGAGCGACTTGGAGAGAAATATCGCCATTACTTCATAGATGAATTTCAGGACACCTCAGAATTACAATGGAACAACCTCATACCCTTAATCGGTAATGCACTTGAGAGTGAAGATAACCAAGGAAATAAAGGTTCCTTATTTTTGGTTGGTGACGCTAAACAGGCTATTTATAGATGGCGGGGTGGAAAAGTAGAGCAATTGTTGAGTTTGGTGGATAAAAAAACAAATCCTTTCGTGGTTTCCCCAAAGACCTATGAACTGCCATCAAATTATCGGAGTCATGAAGAAATCATAAGATTCAACAATGACTTTTTTACAATGACCAGCCCACTTTTGAACAACCAATTGTACCATGAACTGTTTGAGAAAGGAACACAACAGCGAGCCAATAAAAAAAAGGGGGGGCTTGTTCAAATTAGCTTTTTGGAAGAAACTGAAGGTCAAGATTTTGATTTACTCAACTGCGAAGAAGTATTGAAAACCATCCATGCCATTCTGCAAGAAGCTTATTCCTATAATGATATTGCAATTTTGGTGCGAGACAATAAACATGGGGCAATTCTTGCCGATTTCTTATCAGAAAGGAAAGTCCCTGTCATATCACCCGACTCACTGTTGATTGCAAATAATAAAAAAGTGCTATTCCTAATTGATCTTTTATACTATAGTAATAATCAGGATGACCTTGAGTCCAGTTATAATATTCTGTACTATTTATCAGGGGAATATGAAAATAAACATGCTTTGATAAGTGCCCATTTGGAAGATTTGGAAATTTTCCTAATGAAGACATACAATTTTAATATATCCCACTTGAACCAAATATCGGTTTTCGATGGCTTAGAGCTTGCCATTAGACAATTTAAATTAATAGAAGGCTCAAACGCCTATCTCACTTTCCTTTTGGACATAGTTCTCGAAGTAGAACAAAAAGAAGGCGCAGGCCTGCATACATTCTTGTCTTATTGGGAAAAAAATAAAGATAAACATAGCATTGCAGCCCCCGGCGATATGAATGCCATTAAGGTTATGAGTATTCATAAATCAAAGGGATTGGAATTTCCTATTGTTATTTTCCCTTATGCCAATTCAAATATCTACAAGGAGATTGACCCGAAAATGTGGATTCCTGTTGACCCATCCAATTTTAGGGAATTTAAGGAGGTGTTGATCAGTAAGAAAAAAGAGGTTGTTGCTTACAGCGAGGAAGTCGCCACGGCTTTTGTGGAGGAGCAACACAAATTGGAGCTCGATGCCTTCAATATTTTATATGTAGCACTGACCAGGGCAGAAATAGGCTTGTACATTATTACGCAAAAAGAAAATGCGTCGATTAAATCAAATAGAAAATCGCACTATTCGGACGTATTCGTACATTTTCTAAAGGGAAAGAACCTTTGGAATGATGTAGATTTGGTTTATACCTTTGGCACTTTGAGTCCTAAAGTTCCATCTAAAAAAGGCACAACCATTGAGAAGAGCATTCAGTATCAATATTCCCAAAAGGAAAGCCCCAATTTCGATATCATGACCAAAGCAGGGTTACTTTGGGATACCGAGCAAGAAGCTGCACTGTCAAAAGGTAACCTAATTCATCATATTATGGGGTTGATCGAAACAACCCAAGACATTGAACAGGTTTTTGTTGATTTGGAACAGAAGGGATTAATCAATAAGGCAGAAATAGATAGCCTTAAATCAAAAATAGCAGCTGTAATTCACCATAATGATCTTAAGAAATACTATTCCAAAGAAGTTGAAATTATAATTGAAAAGGAGATTATTTCGGAAAAGGGGGAAATTTTACGGCCTGATCGCATTATACTGGATGGAAATAGGGCAACGATCATTGATTATAAAACAGGAAAGAAAAGCACATCTTACCTGCAACAATTGAATTCCTATGCAGTTGCATTGGAGACTATGGGCTATATAATCGAAAACAAAATCATAGCCTATATAAATAAGGATATTAATATTGAATATGTTTAAATAGAAAATATGTACGGAAAAATCAAGGAATACCTGGCAGCAGAAATTGAATCGATTAAAAACGATGGACTTTACAAAAAGGAACGCATAATAACATCCCAACAAGATGCTGTCATAAAAATATCAACTGGGGAAGAGGTTGTAAATTTTTGTGCCAATAATTATTTGGGGCTTTCCTCCCACCCCGATGTGGTACAAGCAGCAAAAGATACCTTGGATACGCACGGCTTTGGTATGTCATCGGTTCGTTTCATTTGTGGTACCCAGGACATTCATAAAGAACTTGAGCAAAAAATAGCAAATTTTTATGGTACTGAGGATACCATATTGTATGCCGCAGCTTTTGATGCCAATGGGGGTGTTTTTGAGCCCTTATTAGGTCCAGAAGATGCCATTATTTCAGATGCGCTTAACCATGCTTCCATTATCGATGGTGTACGTCTTTGCAAGGCGAAGCGATATCGCTATGCCAACAGCGATATGGCGGACCTTGAAAAACAGTTGAAACAAGCGCAGGAAGACAACGCTCGTTTTAAGATAATCGTTACAGACGGTGTTTTTTCAATGGATGGTTTATTGGCCCCTTTGGATCAGATATGTGACCTTGCGGACGAATATGATGCCATGGTGATGGTTGATGAGTGTCACGCGGCCGGTTTCATTGGAAAAAATGGTAAAGGCACATTAGAGGAAAAAGGCGTTATGGACCGTGTTGATATTGTTACCGGTACCTTGGGTAAGGCCTTGGGCGGTGCAATGGGCGGCTATACTACAGGAAAGAAAGAAATTATCGAAATACTCAGACAACGTTCGAGACCTTATTTATTCTCAAACTCATTGGCACCGGCCATTGTCGGGGCTTCGATAAAGGTCTTTGAAATGTTGGACAATGATACCTCATTGAGGGACAAGTTGCAATTCAATACCGAATATTTTAAAAAGGGAATGCAGGAAGCTGGTTTTGATATTATTGACGGGGATTCAGCCATTGTACCCGTAATGTTATACGACGCAAAATTATCGCAACAAATGGCCAATATGTTATTGGAAAAAGGCATCTATGTCATTGGCTTTTTCTACCCCGTAGTCCCTAAGGAAAAGGCGAGAATCCGCGTTCAGCTTTCGGCGGCCCATGATATAGATCATTTGAACCGGGCAATTGCCGCTTTTATTGAAGTAGGCAAAAAATTAAAAATCGTTTAACGGCAGTATTTATCCTATGAAATACGTTAAAAAAAATAGGAATATGATTTTGTTAATAATATTTAACAACTTACATTTGCAGCTAATAAACACTTAAACTTAAAATTTTGAACATGAAACATCTTAGCAAATTATTGGTTGTTGCCCTTCTTGTGGTAGGTTACAACAACATACAAGCGCAAGACGAGAATAACCCTTGGCAAGTCAGTTTTGGGGTAAATGCCATAGACGTATATCCAACAAGTGATGTAAGTTCTTTTGGCAATGAATTCTTCAATGTGAATGACCACTGGAATATTCTTCCTTCTATTTCTTACGTTGGTGTATCTAAATCAGTTGGAGATGGTTTCTCTGTAGGTGCTAGGGGATCTTTGAATAAGATAACCAAATTTGGGGATACTGCAGTTGACGATCTTTCGCACTATGCTATTGATGGTACAATTAAGTATAATTTCTTGAAAAATACCGTTGTTGATCCATTCTTGGAAATAGGCGGTGGTTACACCTGGGTTGACGAGATTGGTGCTGGTACTGTAAACGGTGGTGTTGGTATTAATTTCTGGTTCACAGAAAATCTTGGCCTTACAGTACAATCACAATATAAGCATGCCTTTGAAGATTATGGTGTTCAGCACATGCAACATCTTGCTGGTTTGTCGATTAAATTTGGTGGTACCGATACTGACGGTGATGGTATCTATGACAAAGACGATGCTTGTCCGGAAGTTGCTGGTCTAGAAGCTTTCAATGGCTGTCCTGATTCTGATGGTGATGGTATCGAAGATAGCAAAGATAGCTGTCCTAATGCCGCAGGTTCTAAGGAAATGAGCGGTTGCCCAGATGCTGATGGTGACGGTGTTGCCGATAAAGACGATGCTTGTCCTAGCGAAGCTGGTTTAGCTGCTCTTGCAGGTTGTCCTGATGCTGATGGTGATGGTGTTGCCGATAAAGATGATGAATGTCCAAACGAAGCAGGTCCTGCTGAAAATAAAGGATGCCCATGGCCAGATAAAGATGGTGATGGTGTATTGGATAAAGATGACCAATGTCCAGATGTTGCAGGTACTGTAGCAAACAACGGTTGCCCTGAAGTAACTGAAGAGGTTCAAAAACAATTGAACGACTATGCCAGAACTATCTTGTTCGATACTGGTAGAGCGACATTGAAAACTGAAACTGTATCTGTCTTTGTAGATATCATTAAAATCTTGAATGAATATCCTACCGCTAAATTTACAGTTGAAGGGCACACAGATAGTGTTGGTAGCGAGAAATTGAACCAGTCATTATCTGAAAAGAGAGCGAACTCTGTGAGAGACTTCTTGATTAAAGAAGGAATTGGTTCAGACAGATTAACCGCTATCGGTTATGGAGAAGCTAAGCCAATCGCAACAAATAACACAAGATCAGGTAGAGCACAGAACAGAAGGGTTGAGATTAACTTAATCAAGTAATTTCTTCTACCGATACAATTAAAATAAATTTGAAAAGCCCTGACGATACTGTCAGGGCTTTTTCTATTTTTGGTCATGCGAAGTTTTCTTGAAGAAATCGTAAGTCAAATTTATATTGAACATGGCTCTGTAGAAGACACTATTTTTGTGCTCCCCAGCAAAAGAGCGGGTACCTTTCTAAGAAATAGTATCGCCAGTACTACCAAAAAAACCATTTTTGCCCCTGAAATTTATAGTATTGAGGAGTTCGTTGGTAACATTGCAGGTCTATCCAGCGCAACCAATACTCAACAACTTTTTGAATTGTACTACGCTTATTTAAGCCAAAATAGGGAGGCTAAAGAAGGTTTCCTTGAATTTTCAAAATGGGGGCAAACACTATTGCAGGATATTAACGAGATCGATCGTTATCTTATCGACCCGGCGAAACTTTTTTCGAATTTATCGGCTATCCAAGAAATCAACCATTGGTATTTAGCAGCGGAAAAAACGAAATTGGTCGAGGACTATATTGAATTTTGGAATAACCTGGAGAGGCTGTATGAAACCTTCAATCAAAGATTATTAAAACAGGGCATCGGTCATCAAGGACTTATTTATCGTAAGGCCTATGAAAAATTGGAATCATATTTAGGGACCAACCAAAACAATCGTTACGTATTTATTGGGTTCAATGCGCTTAATTCTGCTGAAAGTAAAATCATCCAAAGCATACTCGAATCCCAAAATGCCGATATCTATTGGGATGTGGATAACTATTATTTAGATGATCCTATTCATGATGCAGGTTATTTTATTAGACAACATCAAAAAAACTGGCCCTATTTACAAAAAAATCCCTTGCAAGGAATAAGTTCTTTTTTTTCACATAAAAAGAACATTGAGGTAGTCGGAGTGCCCAAAAATATTTCGCAGGTAAAATATGTGGGTTCCCTTCTTAAATCAATAAACAATGAAAATAGCGAGTACTTGAAACGCACTGCTGTAATTTTAAGTGATGAGTCCTTGCTAAATCCGCTGCTCAATTCCATCCCAACAGAAATTGAAAAGGTTAATGTAACCATGGGATACCCTTTGAACAAATCAAACTTCGAAAGTTTCTTTACCCAATTTTTTGACCTGTACGTCAATAGGCAAAAGCACGGTTGGTATTACAAACATGTGCTGTCTTTCTTGTCACATTCCTATACCCATCTTCTTTTACAGGAAGGCGTTGATAATTTGGCACAAATACTAACAAGTGCCATAAAAGACAAGAATATCACCTTTCTACAAGAAAATAAGATTAGCACCCATGTTAATAACAAGTCCAAAAAATTAGACAAACTATTCTTCGACAAATCCCCAAGTGCAAAACAATTTGTTGAGCGGTGTATTGAAATTGTACTACTGTTGAAACCCGAGGTCCAAGCTTCAGGAAATCCATTGGCCTTAGAGGAACTTTATAGGTTTTATACCCTATTTAATCAGATAGGGGAATTATTGGAAAAGCACGACTTTATCAATGACTTAAAATCATTACAAACCCTTTTCAAGGAATTGTTGTCCATGGAAAACATGGATTTCAAAGGAGATCCCTTAGAAGGTTTACAGTTAATGGGAATGCTGGAAAGTAGGAATCTTGATTTTGAGACGGTTATCATCACCTCGGTCAATGAAGGCATCATACCTTCAGGTAAATCAAACAACTCATTTATTCCTTTTGATTTAAAAAGAAATTTTGGTCTTCCGACATTTAAAGAAAAGGATGCGGTTTATACCTACCATTTTTACCGTTTATTGCAACGGGCAAAAAACATATACCTTATCTACAATACCGAACCCGATGTCCTGGAAGGCGGGGAACGCAGTCGCTTGATAACGCAGTTATTAACCGATGGGAAAATCAGCGAAAATATAACCGAGTTTATCGCTGTCCCAGAAATAAAAGTTGAACCGAAAAAGGAATGCAGGATTATCAAGGACAAATCGCTAATGGACCTTATTCAAAAGCATGGCGAAAAGGGGTTCTCGCCTTCTTCTTTGAGTAATTATATACGTAATCCCATTGATTTTTATAAACAACATCTTTTGGGTATCAACGACCTACTTGAAGTTGAGGAAACGGTTGCCGCAAACACTTTTGGCACCATCATACATGACGTGCTCGAGGATTTATATACACCAATGCTCGGGGAATATTTGAGCAGTGAGAAGCTAAAAACTGCCAAATCAAGAATAGACGGTCTAGTAAACAAACATTTCAGAAAATCCTATGCCGATATAAGTTATTTACGCGGTAAAAATTTAATCGCATATAACGTAATCAACAAATATATTGGGAATTTTATTGATCAAGAGATAGCGGAATGCCAGCGACATCAAATTAAGATCCTTGGCTTGGAGAAGAAAATGCAACTAGATCTGAACATTCCCCAATTGGATTTTCCGGTAAAGTTGAAAGGCAAGCTAGACCGGATTGATGAAAAGGACGGGGTACTTCGAATCCTTGATTATAAAACAGGGAAGGTAATGGCCAATCAAGTTGAAGTATTCGATTGGTCCCTGATCACTGCCGATTATAAATATAGTATGGCATTTCAATTGTTGTGCTATGCCTATATGTATAATGACAAAGCCCATTTAAATGAACTTGAAGCAGGTATTGTTTCCTTTAAAAACCTGAAAGCGGGTATCTTGGGATTCGCAACCAAAGAAAGCAAAGGCAGTCGGCGTAAAGACAAGATGATCACACCCGAAACGCTTGTTGCTTTTGTCAAGGAATTAAAAAAACTAATTCTCGAAATCTACAATCCCGAGGTTCCCTTCCTTGAAAAAGAAACTTGATACTACTTTTTATCGGGCCTACTTGGTCTAACCTCTATTTTACTGGGTAACGTACGTGGATGCATTTTCAATAAATCCAATACCAATTCCCCGATGTCCTCAGGTTGGATTTTCCAGGCATCTTTTTCTGAAGGTTCATTATTATTGAAATGTGTTGCCACGGAACCGGGCATAATGGTAGAGACCTTGATATCATATTTACGCAGATCAAGCATTACTGCTTGTGTAAAACCTACAACCCCAAACTTTGTTGCATTATAACCAGCACCCATAGCGAAGAAATTAGTGCCTGCAAGGCTTGCCAGGGTTATATAATATCCTTTCGATGCCTTTAAAGCCTCAACAGAAGCTTTTAAGGTATGAAATACGCCATTTAAGTTGGTATTGATCATATTGTGCCATTGTTCCTGGGTCATTTCATCAATAGGCGCAAAATACCCTATTCCGGCATTTGCCAAAACCACGTCTAACTGTCCCCATTTATTCAAGATCATCTTTACGGCATGCTCTTCATCAACAAGTTTGGTAACATCTGACTGAATTGCAAGAACGTTACGCTGATCTCCCAATTGGGTCGCAGCTGCTTCAACCGTTTCTTTACTTCTGCCGCTTATGGCGACTTTCATCCCCGCATTAAGCAAGGCCTCTGCCACACTAAATCCTATACCTTTCGACCCCCCGGTTATATACGCCACTTTTCCTTTTAAATCTGCCATTGAATTCGCTTTACTAAATTGATAGTTTCGAACAAAAATAATAAAGAACTTAGTAATCGGTCCTAAAAAGAAAACGATAGTAGTATTTTGATACTTACTTAAAAAGTATTTTCTTTGACCCTCCCAAAGTACGGGGGATTAGCCCGCCCGTACCGAAAAGTCACGTTCGGGCGGGCTCAGCTGGCCAGTAAAGAAGGCCTAATAGCAAATTAGAGTAGAAGATGTTCTTTGTATATGTTTTGTACAGTGATGGATTTGACAGGTACTATGTAGGCTTTTCACAAAATGCCGATATTCGGTTAAAAGAGCACAATGGTGGACAGAATAAAAGTACGAAACCTTATATTCCATGGAGGTTGGTTCATTCGGAAGAATATAAGACAAGGATTGAGGCAAGAACAAGGGAAAAATATTTAAAATCAGCCAGTGGTAGAAGATGGCGTAAGAACAATATTAATTTGGGGGATTAGCTCAGCTGGCTAGAGCGCTTGCCTGGCAGGCAAGAGGTCACCGGTTCGACTCCGGTATTCTCCACGATCAAGCACAAAAATTTTCTGTGCTTATATAATTAAAACCGCCGAGCTTGCTCGAGCGGTTTTATTGTTTTTAAGCGCAAAGGCCGAAAGGCCTTGGATAAAAATTTTTGTATTTGCAGTACGGGAAAGTATCGGATCAACGCAGTTATCCCGGTATTCTCCACATAAAAAACCTCAACCAATTGTTAATCAATATGTTGAGGTTTTGTTATTTTAAAAATTGTACGATTATTGCACTGTAATACAATATAACGCCCACCTTGATACTTTTTTTGATGAAAAAAAGATTTGTTTTGAGGGTGCATATTTTACATTTCCTGCATAAGTTTAGTAAGCACTGTTTTAATTTGATATTATTAAATTTTGCGAATACTATTTCATTTAAAAGTTTTCAAATCTCCTTGGGAACATTACTGTAGTTGTCCAGACTTATTAGTTCTTGGAAGAAAAATATAGGTTTTGGGATATTTTTTCTTTTCATTCGTCCTCGAATTGAACTATGTGAGCATTATTTCAATTACCTTCAAAGGACTAACAAAGATAGGATTACTGTTTTCTCACAATCCATAGGTTGATGGTACTTGTATCAAATAAACCAATAAGGTCATGAAAAAATTAATTATTCCGTTATTGGCGATATTCTTGTTCGCCTCTTGTACTAATGAAGAATTATCCTCTTTGGAATCAGAAAACTCTTTTGATCTTAAAAAAAATGATATTCAAATTTCTTCTCTGAAAAATATTGAAACTAGTAATGAACAATTTGACGCAATAGCAAAAGACTATTATCAATATAAAGTCATTAATGAGGCCAGATTAGCAAGTCGTGATAATACAATTTTAAAAAAGGGCTGTGTTCAAACGGCAAAAGTTCCTGAAGATTATCCAACCATTCAAGAAGCTGTGGATGCAGTTTGCGAGAATGGAAATGTAATTGTCGAACCAGGGACTTACAATGAATACGTTCTTGTTACTAAACCAGGCATATTTCTTAAAGCAGTTGGTGAGGTACTTTTAAATGGAGGATTTGCATTGTACGAAGGGGAAATAAAGATTCATAACTTTAAGATTGATGATACAACAGCTCCTATTGGAGGGGGGGTTGCAATAGCGTCTTTCGACATGAATGGTTTTGATATCAAAAATAATACTATTTATGGTTCAGGTCATTTAGCTATATATTTTAAATTCTGCGATAATGCACGCATAGTTGGAAATGATATTTCAGGTGAAAGGGAAGCAGCAATATATCTAGACGCCTATTATTATGGGGCTACTGGTTCGACAGATCCCCATTACGGCACTAGTAATAACAATTCCATATTAAACAATACGATATCCGATATAGTTGGTACATGGTATCCCGGTTATGGAATCGTTGTAAGAGGAAATTCAGATTATAATAAAGTTAATGGAAATAATATAAATACTACAAATGGATGGGGAATTAGTATATGGAGTCTTCCTCAATCTGACAATCCTAATTGGCCCACTACTATGGATGAGAATACCGACTATAATATCGTTAAGAACAATTCTGTAAAAAACGTTTTGTATGATGGTATTGAAATCTATTTTGGAGGATCAAATAATACCATTGGCCCCAATAATGAAAGTAATAACAATGGAGTCGGTATTCACCTCTGGGAATACTCCAATAACAATCATGTTTTTAACAATACCGCAAGGGATAACTCGCTATGTGATATTGTAAATGAAGGTGCAAATAATACTTTTAAAAATAACTCCAGTGATTGTACAATTGGCGTTGATTAAAAAGGTATAATCATTTTTTTGATTTAGCTTAAAAAGGAATAGGCACTAAAAAATCATTAGGCCTATTTCTTATTTAGGGGATAGGGATTCTTAATTATATTACTATACCTATCCAAGGTAGCACCGTATTTAAACTCAGCCTTATCAACAATCTCGCAAGTTTCGATGTTCTATTAACCTCAACGAAGAACTTATCTATGGCGTAAGTACGTGCTTTGTATTACCCTCCATAACAATATCCAGGAACTTATCTTCTGAGAACACAGTATCCCATTGTTCATCTTCTGATAGCATTTTGTATTCGTAGAGGGTCATTCTCCACGATCAAGTGCAATGGGTATTGCGTTTTAAAACAACTAAAGTCGCTAAATGTATTTGAGTGGCTTTTGTATTTTTTAAAAAGCCCATACCGACAGGAATGGCCTGTCTAAAATAACACCTAAATCCCAGGTGGAGCATCATTTTAGAAATGTGCCGATTTAATGTACAAACCAAGGTCCACCATCCATAACAATGCAATACCCCTTCAAATTGCGCTCAAAGTATTTTGCCAATCCCTATTATCTGAAATGAAATTGGCTAGAAAACGGGATAATTATATATTAAGGAAAGAAATATTAAAATATATTCGAAGTACTTCATGCAACCCATCAAATAATATAACATGCTATATATCAATTATTTAAATCAGTATTAGCAATCTCTTATCTTAAATTAAATGTTAAATTTTATATAAAATAGTACCTTTTATTACATAGTACTGTAACAATAATAAACATTCCTCGTCTTGTAGTTGTAGGTAAATCAAAAACAACTAAAAATATCAATAATAAAATAGAAAAAATCATGAAAGCATCTATCAACAAAACTGCAACGGAATCAAAAATAGGGCAATACTTTTCATCCTTTAGCGGAAGTAAAAGAGTACAATGGGCACAATACAGAAATTACAATCGCTAGTATCATTTAAATCAATCAACAACCATTTAAAATAAAACAAAATGAAAGCATCAAGAAATAGAACATCCACAGAGTCAAAAACAGGGCAGTACTTTTCATCATTTAGTGGAAGTAAAAGGGTGCTCTGGGCACAATACAGGAACTTTAATCGCTAATCACGTTTTGCTCATCAACGCAATCAGGAAACGAACAAAGTCATGACAACATCAATCAATATCAAACGGAATCGAGAAGCTTGGAATTCCTTATCAATAGTAGGGAAGAGTAAACGATTTCGTTGTATGGAAAGGGCATTTTACCTTCAATAGGTAGGCCATTACATCAACATTACTGAACAAGGGATACACTTCATCAATGTATCCCTTATTTTTTGGAATCCCCTGCACCCCTTCATCCAGCTGTTAACATCCACTTAGTGTTCTTCCAAATTAGAGTTAAATTTTAAACCTATAGAACCTGCTGTACAAATTAATTACATAGCAGTAGCCATTATACTTGGCCCCTTTATTTCTTACCCCATTATAAAAAAAGGCACCAAATGTAATTGAGTGGCTTTTATGTTTTGAAAAGGCCCATGCCGAAAGTAATGGCAAATTGCATTTGAAGGACAGTAGGTCATTCGGAGCAACGCCGTTACTCCGTTATTCTCTATGATCAAGTGCAATTGGTTTTTGCCCTACAGTTAAATGACACCATAGAGCTTAATTCAACATTCTGTATTCATTCGGGGAATACCCCACTTTTTGCTTAAAGAGCCTTGTAAAATGCTGTGGATATTTAAAACCTAATTCATAGGCAATCTCACTAACTGTATTGTCTGGATCGTAGATCTTTTCTTTGGCAATGTCTATTAGTTTTGTCTGAATATAATCCCGAGCCGATTTTCCGGTCTCCTTTTTGACCAAATCGCCGAAATAATTGGACGACAGCTTTTGTTCCTCTGCAAAATAGCTGACCGAAGGGATTCCCAACTCCCTGGCCTTTCCTGTTTGGACATAGGAATTCAAAGAAATTTCAAACCGTCGGATAACGCCAAGATTTTCCTTTTCCCTTGTAATAAATTGACGATCGTAGAATCGCATACAGTATTTCAAAAACAGCTCAATATTCGCAACGACGAGCTCCTTACTGTGCTTGTCTATTCCTTGGGACAGTTCTATTCGTATCTTATCAAATAGGTCCAACACCAATTGCCGTTCTTTTTTTGAGACATGAAGTGCTTCATGAAATTGATAGGAAAAAAAAGTGTACTCGGTCATTGTTTTCCCCAAGTGTGTCCCCCAAAGCAAGTCAGGATGAAATAGTAGTGCATAGCCGGAAGGTTTAAAACTTTTGTCGATGTGCCCTACATGAACTACCTGTCCGGGTGCTAGAAACACCAAGGTCCCATCTTGGTAATCATAGTTCTGACGACCATATCTCAAAATACATCCCTCCCCTTGTTTCAGAAAAATACCGTAAAAATGATACCGGACGGCATCAGCATGTTCCCGCCCATCCAAGGTGCCTTCAGAAAGGTCATGAACGCTGACCAAGGGGTGTAAGGTCGACAGATTGAATTTGGAGCAATAATCGTCCACTTTTATCAAATCCTTAGTTGAGGACATACTCATTTTCATTTTATCGAATTTAGTTAAAGATTTGTGAATAAACCATATAGCTAACCAGAATCAGTAAAAATGGTAGGTAAATCCGTAAATAGGGTAACTGATCTGTCTTAAATATTCCATAAGTTTGAAAATGTAAGATTTATAGACCATACAAAGGAACAATAGCTTTGAATTATAGAAATTGAAATATCAATTATTAACTGTTTAATACTTAAAATGAGAATATTATTGATTGGATTCTTTTTAGTTGCAATAAGCGCACAGTCTTTCGCGCAAGACGTTACCGTAGAACAAGAAATCAAGGACCTTTCCAAGCAAAAATGGCAATGGATGGCAGACAAGGATGTGGACAAACTGGCATCCCTTTTCCATGACAAATCAAAATTTGTACATATGAGCGGTTCCTGGAAAAAGGAGAGGGAGTTGGAAATCATCAAAACCGGAAGCATCTGGTACAAAAATGCCGATGTGCATGATGTTGCGGTGGAAAGTTTTGGAGATGATACAGCCGTACTCTGGAACCGCATTACGCTCACGGCGCACGTAAGGGGAAATGATGTATCCAACGAATTTACCGTGACCGAGTTTTATCAAAAGGAAGGGGATCAATGGAAATTGTTGGACCTGACCTTTAGCAGTGTACGTGACACCCATGAAATAGAGCATTAATAAATTCAACTTAAAAACACTATCATGAACAATAGAATAATGGTAAGCCTATTATTTTTCCTTATGTGTGGACAACTAGCCTGGTCACAAACATCAGAAATAGAAAAGGAAATAAAAGAACTC
>JAHHKH010000230.1 GCA_018679695.1 Maribacter sp. | reverse complement strand
AGTCCGTTTAGAAAAGGTTTGGCCAATTTTGCCGATAACGAATCAAAAAATCAAACTTTTGAAATTTTTGGCACCTATAGCAAAAGTTTCAGCGACATCGTGATGAAAGTTACTGGTGGGTATTCATACCAGAATAATGACTACAACGAACACTTTTTTGAAATAGGCGATTTCCCTCCAGGAGTTGATTTTGATTTTAGCAATTCGATTGAAGTATCGCAAGATTTATTGGAGGCAGGTCGTATTACCGCTAATAGTGGTAGAAATGATGATGACAGAATTGTTGCATTTTTCGGTCGTTTGAATCTAACATACGATGATGCTATTTTCCTAAATGCGTCGCTAAGACGTGAGGGTTCCAGTAGATTTGGTGCTGATGAACAATGGGGTCTTTTCCCTGCTGTGGCCGTTGGAGCTGATTTGAATAAGTATTTACAGTTGGAAAATGTAAATCTTTTAAAAGCCAGGTTGGGCTACGGTGTTACAGGAGCTATTCCTCCCCAGGTGGGTTTATCACAAACTACGTTTGGGGTTAGCAACGGGGCCAATGGCTTTAGTGGATCAAGTACTGGTTTGGGTACTAGAAAAGCGAATCCAGGCTTAAAATGGGAAGAGAAACAAGAATTGAATTTAGGGTTTGAATTTGCAATGGACCGTTTTTCTGCCACTTTGGACTTATACAACAGGGATATTGTTGACTTTATCACTAATGTTAATATAGATGCAGCTGCAAATGATGGATTTACTAACCAGTTCCAAAATGGTGGGGAATTGAATACCAAGGGAGCTGAACTGAGTTTGAACTATGATGCAGTTAAAACCGATAAAATCTCTTACAATACCGGTCTTATCATGTCTACCTATAAAACCGTACTCGAAAAGAACACGGGTGGTGATAGAATGATTTCCAACCTTGGTTCCCCAGGGCAAAACTCTACAAACTTGATTATCGTTAGGGAAGGTGAACAAGTGGGTCAAATTTGGGGCCCTCGATTTACTGGTGATGTTGATGCCAATGGTTCCCCAATATTAGCTGATATAAACGGCGACGGAGTTGTAAATAGTGCCCAAGATGGTGCGCTTGCCGATGATGGTGATTTTGAGGTTTTGGGTAAAGGTTTTCCTGATTTTGAATTGGGTTGGACCAACCAGGTTCAAATAGGCAATTGGGATATAAATGCATTCTTTAGAGGTGCTTTTGGCCATAGTTTGGTTAATACGTTCCGAGCCTTTTACGAGCCGGTCATTGGATCTCAAAGTTCGTACAACTTCGTGAACACTGAATTGGCAAGAGACGATATCAGAACTGCCCAATTTAGCTCGTATTACGTTGAGAAAGCCGACTTCTTTAAGTTAGATAACCTTTCGGTTGGTTATAATTTCAACTTGGATAACGACTATATCAAGAATATAAGGTTAACATTAAGCGGTCAGAACCTGTTCGTTATTACAAACTACACGGGTACCGACCCAGAACCTGCTCTTGTTGACAGCGTTGATGGCAATGTGCTAGCGCCTGGAATTGATAGACGTAATAGCTATTTTGCATCCAGCATATTTTCTTTAGGATTAAACATTAACTTTTAATAAAAAAAATACTATGAATCGTTTAATTAAATTAACACTCTTATTTGGTACGTTATGCTTTGCATATTCCTGTACTGATTTGGACGAAGAACTCGAAGACGAGTTGGCAACTGAATTTTCAGATGAAGGTGTACCCACACCTGATGAAGGTGGTGGTGCTTCAGGCCCACTATTAGCATCCTATAATAGACTTAGAAATGGTACTGCAGGCCATGGCTCCTATTTCTCAGCGCAAGAGGTCTCCTCGGACGAGATGGCCATTGGGCAAAAAGGTGGTGACTGGTTTGATGGTGGTATTTGGTTGCGTATGCACCGACATACCTTTGGACCGGAAAATGGTGCTTTCAATGGTATATGGAATGATGCCTATGGTGGTATCGGTGAAGTGAATTTAGCACTTGCAGGTACATTGTCAGCAGATGAAACCGCTCAGGCCAGGGTGATTAGGGCATTTTTCTATTGGAGGCTTTTAGATAACTTTGGTAGGGTAAAGATCATAACCACTCCCGGTGGTGATGCTCCACAATCCACTAGAGCCGAACTATTTGATTTTGTAGAAAGTGAATTGCTGGGTGCCTTAGGCATAACCGCGGTTACAGCAAGCTTGGATTTGTCGGGTAGTGCTTTGGGAACTAGTAATGACGCATATACTATTGGTCGTTTTGCGGCATTGGGTCTACTATCAAAATTGTACCTGAATGCAGAGGTCTATACAGGAACACCTAAGTACCAGGAAGCCGATTGGGCAGCCAGCTATATTATAGACAACGGTCCTTACCAACTATGTGGCGACGGATGTACTGTACAGAATCTTGCCAAAAGACCAGCGGTAGCTAGTGATCCCGAAGAACTTGAAGGTTATGCAGCTGTATTTGCCCCTAACAACGAAGGTAACCCTGAAATGATTTGGGCTGTTCGTTATGATGAAGTAAGTGCTACAGGTATGAACTTCGCTCAAATGGGCTTGCATTATACGAGTCAGTTGACCTATGCATTGGATGAACAACCATGGAACGGGTATCAGGTATTGGAAGAATTCTATAACAGTTATGAAGCTGGTGATAAAAGAAGGGAAGCTAATTTCTTGGTAGGTCCCCAGTTGGATTTCGGAGGTAGTGCCGCATTGGATTTTGCAGCTGATGATCCTGACCTTCAACTAAACTATACTCCAAACATTAGCGAATTGGAACCCAATTCTGTTAGGGAAAGTGGTGCTCGTATGAAGAAGTTCAGCTACCAACTTTTCGGAAGACCTGAAATGAATAACGACTACCCCGTTATGAGACTTGGTCAAGTACATTTGATTCGTGCAGAAGCAAGATCTAGAGCTGCTGGGGACTGGAGTTTGTCCTTGCCAGATATAAATGCAATAAGGGATCGCGCAGGTGTAGCC
>JAHHKH010000450.1 GCA_018679695.1 Maribacter sp. | reverse complement strand
GTCTAATGTTCATGGTCGCAATCGGTACTTTCGAATGGGCCAGTTTTAAAACCTTTCGAAAAATGCCAAATTCAGATGTAATCGTCATGGTATTGGTCACCTTGATTACGGCTATTACCCACAACTTGGCCATTGCGGTATTATTCGGTGTAATTATAGCTGCCCTGGCTTATTCCTGGGAGAATGCCAAACGTATCCGAGCAAGAAAATATGTTGATGACGACGGTGTAAAGCATTATGAGATTTACGGACCATTGTTCTTTGGATCTACCACCTTGTTTGCTGAAAAGTTCGATGTTAAAAACGACCCTGAGGAAGTGATTATCGATTTTCAGGAAAGCCGTGTTGCAGACATGTCGGGTATTGAAGCTTTGAATAAAATTACAGAACGCTATGCCAAAGCAGGAAAAAAAATACATTTAAAGCATTTGAGTAAAGACTGTATTCGATTATTGGAAAATGCCGATGATATCATTGATGTAAATGTATTGGAAGATCCAACATATAAGGTGGTTGTTGATAAGGTTTGATCAGGCAATCAGATAAAGGTCAATGCATACCCTAGAATTGCCCCACCTATTACGATAAATGCACTATTTAGTTTTTTGAAATAAAAAACCGTGATCAAACTGGCGACTGCAATTATTATCGTTCGCCAATCGGTTAAGGTATCTTTTCCCATTTGAATACATACGGCCAATATTAATGCTACTGCGGCTACATTAACGGCGTCCAGTATTGCTCCGATGATATTGGATTTCCGCATTTTTGGGATTAAGGGATTCAAGATTAGTACAAATAGGAATGAAGGAAGAAAAATCCCAAAAGTAGCGGCTATTGCGCCTTCAAAACCATTCATTTGCCAACCTATAAAAGTCGCAGTGGACAAAACAGGTCCGGGGGTCATCTGCCCAACGGCAACCGCATCGATCAATGCCTGTCTTGTTAACCATCCGTTTGCCACCAGTTCCGAATCAAGAAAGGCGAAAAGAACATAACCACTACCGTACAGAATGGCCCCTACTTTTAAAAAGGTCAGAAATATTTTGAATGTTCCAATTTTCAATGGGTCGCTAAGTTGGAAAAGAAAAAAGGGCCAAAAACCATTTAGGTTATTGTTGTTTTTCTTGATCAAAAAGATCAATAATCCCAAAAGGCCAGTTCCAAAGAGGGCTATAATTTCATTTATCCCAAAAAAGCAGGCCATCAATGTGATGATGCCTAGAACGACCAGCTCTTTGCTTTTAATGGCCTTTTTGCCAAGCCGATAAGCCGCCATTAAAATAATCGCGATCACGGCAGGTTTTATACCGTAGATAAAGGGTTCTACTTCTGGCAATTGCCCATACTGTACATACAACCAGGCAAAAATCCCAGTAATGACCACTGCCGGAAATATAAAACAAAATCCTGCGACAAAAAGTCCTTTCCAGCCCCCTCGTTCATAGCCGCAATGCATGGTCATCTCGGTTGAGTTAGGTCCTGGAATTAAATTGGTGGCCCCAATAAGATCTAAAAAATGGGCTTGGGTCATCCATTTTCTTTTCGTAACGACCTCGTCCTCCATCATCGCGATATGGGCCGCAGGCCCTCCAAAGGAAATACACCCAAGCTTAAAGAAAAGTTTGGCAATTTCTAAAAGTTCTGATTTTACAGACAATTTTAATTTATTGTAGTTATCGTTTTACCAATTAAAAATTCACAAAGAGTATGCGAACAAAAAAAGCTGTTATCCATTGTAAATATAGGAGAACAGCATTAAAACACAACGTTTTGAAAACTTATAGTGTTCGCAAATACTCGGCGACTGCCCTCGCTTCTTCCTCCTTTAAATTTTGGTTCAACATTATGGCATTGTTGTATTCCTTTAACAGGGCTATGGCAATTGGGTCTTCCTTAAGCATGCCATCAGGATTCAAGATCATATTCATTACCCATTCAGGACTACGACGGTCATACACCCCTTTTAAAGCAGGACCGATCATACGTTGTTCGGCCATATGGCACGCAGTACATATAGCACTGAAGGTCTCTTCTCCCTTAGCGGCCATTTGAACATCAACTTCGGTTGCGAACTCTACGGAAGTTATGGGGCCAATACCCTTATTATCCAAATCTATGGGAACTTCCTCAGAAGTTGTTTCCACCTTGACTTCTTTTTTGGTACGGCTCATCTCAAAACCTTCTTTTTTTTCCTCTTTTTTTTCGCCACAGCCAAAAATTAACCCGGCAATGCCCAAAACAGCAATTAGTTTTTTCATATCCTTGTTTTTTGAAGGCCCTAAGATAATGAATTCTATGATTAATGGTTTGATCTACAACTCATCAAAGAACTTTATAATCCGTTTTTCGGTATAGGTTATATTTTGATTCCCGTGAAAACCTACATGTCCACCATATTCAGGAACTTCCAAATAAAGCGAATTATTTTCCACAGCTTCCTTGTAAGGATAACATTCGGGCCCCAGAAAAGAATCGTTCTTTGCATTTATAATGAGCGCGGGAACGTTGATTTTTGATAAAAACTGTAATGAACTGCACTTTTCGTAATAGTCCATGGCATCTTTGAACCCATGTGCCCGGCTGGTATAGATATCATCAAAGTCTTTCAGGGTTTTCACGTTCTTGATATCGGAATCGGAAATCTGTTTGGGGAACAGTTGTTGTTTCTCCCTCATTTTTGCTTTAAGGTGATCTTTAAAACGTTTGGCATATAAATAGTTCTTAGGGTGCAGCAGTTGCAATAATGAACTGTGTAAACTACAAGGTACTGAAACCGCCACTACACCCTTAATTTCTTTGGGAACATCGCGTTCCTCACCAATATATTTTAAGGCAAGATTACCACCCAAACTAAAGCCTTTTATAAAAAGTTCATCATATTTATCAGAATTCAATATGTGATGAATTATTGCTTCCAGGTCTTCAGTTGCTCCCGAATGATAGGATCGATACAGGGTATTTGTTTCCCCACTACACCCTCGAAAATTCACTGCACAAATATCATATCCTTGTGCAATGGCTTGCTTTGCACTTCCGATGATATAGGGCCTTTGGGCATTGCCTTCCAAACCATGTAAAAGGATCATTATTTTTTTGCATGGTTTTGAGGCAAAACTCCAGTCCAAATCCAAGAAATCACCATCGGGCAAGGTTAATCTTTCCCGTTCCTGGGTAACACCATCGACTTTTCTGACTAAACCTGAGTACATAGTCGAAAAATGCCCATTTTTAAATAAGAAGGGTGGATTATATTCTGAAGTTATTAACGGCATTATTTCATGAAATAGATGTCCTTGGATTATTTGGGATAAGTCTCCAATAATTTCGATTGGGCCTCAATTGCCGATTTAAATTCCGATTTCAACGTATCTACCAATTCTGAGACGGGCAATACATTCTCAATAGTTGCGACTCCTTGACCAGCAGACCAAATGGTTTTCCAGGCTTTTGCCTCCGTATCCATTTCCTTGCCAAAATCTATTTTGGTGTCTTTTTTCAGATCTTCCTCTGTAATCCCTGCGGCTTTTAAACTGGCTCCCAGGAAATTTGCATGTACCCCTGAAATGGAGGCGGTATAGACCACATCACTAGCGCCCGAATCTATAATCATTTTCCTATAGTCCTCCGTTGCCTTGCTTTCTTTCACATTGATGAATCGTGTACCCATATAGGCCAAATCTGCACCCATTTGTAAAGCGGACGCAATATCCCGGCCATTGCTTATGCATCCCGAAAGAATTATGGTCTTTTTATAGAATTTTTTGATTTCAGCTACTAGGGTCATCGGGTTTATGGTACCTGCATGACCGCCTGCACCGGCTGAAACTAAAATGAGTCCGTCAACGCCTGCCCCGGCAGCTTTTTGGGCATGTCTCTTTTTAATCACATCATGAAAAACAAGACCGCCATAACTGTGTATTGCATCCACTACTTGCGAAACCGCTCCTAATGAAGTGATAATCAATGGCACCTTATGCTTTATACAGAGTTTTATATCGGCTTCCAATCGTGGATTTGTAGGGTGTACAATGAGATTTACCCCAAAAGGGGCGGCTTTTTTACCGGTCTTTTTTTCAAAGTCAGCCAATGCCTTTTTGATTTCGATGAGCCATTCCTCGAACCCTTCACTGGTACGTTGGTTAAGGGCAGGGAAGGTGCCAACGATACCCTTTTTACAGCATTCTATCACCAATTTGGGTCCCGATATCAGGAACATTGGTGCTGCAATTACCGGTAATGAAAGATCTTTTATGAAGGCTGTTTTAGTATTCATGGTCATATTTTATGGTTCTAAAATAGGAATAAATTCTTTGAAGAAATTATTCGTGATTACCCAAAACTAGGGTATTTTTTATGATTATTATGCATGCATAATAAAATAATTCGAGAATGTATGTTTCAAAAAGAGTTTGGTGTTCCTTAGAATGACAAAATATGGTGTGGGACCGTTTTAAGGCCGAACCTTTTTACTTGAAAGATAAACACCAACTAATACCATTGCTGCCGCCAAGACCTTTATTAGTGTCAGTGAATCCTTACCTACGGCAATGGCAAAAAGAATACCGATAAGAGGTTGTACATATACGAATGCACTTAAGGTCGAAGCTTTTAATTGTGTAAGGGCAAAAATATTGAAGAGATAGGTGCAAAATGTAGTGCCAATGATCACGAACACAATCCGCCATATCATATCAAAAGGCAAAAGCGACCATTTAATTTCCATGAATTCTTGATAGCCAAAGGGCAGGCAAATCAAAATACCCAAAGAAAACAACCATTTCATAAACGTAAATGGATGGTATTTTGAAATTAATATTTTGGCAAGTATCAAATAGGTACCATAGAAGACCGAGTTCATTAGAATCAGGAAATTCCCAAGCGGAATATTCGGGGCATCTTGCCGAATTTCTGTACCGAATAATATCAACCCCAAAGCCCCGATCAAGCCGATAAAAATACCAGAAACTTTTCTTTTGGTAATTTTTTCCTTGATCAAGAGGGACGACATGATCAATACGATAATAGGAGTGGTAGTTACCAATACAGCGCTGTTTATGGGAGTTGAAAGCGACAGGCCTTTAAAAAAAACCAACATATTGACTCCCATACCCAAGATGGCACAAACGAGCATGCGTAAGTAATCTTTTTTATCGATTTTCTCCTTAGGCCCAAAAATCGAAATAGCCCAAAACAAGCTGGTGGCACCAATAACCCTTAACATTACAAATCCAAAGGCCCCCACGTAACTGGGCATTACACCCTTGGCAATGGTATGGTTGAGACCATAAATACCGGTAGCCCCAATGGCAGCTAAAATTGCCAGAGTTCGTTTACTCAAGAGTGTATATTTTCTTTGGCCATTTCAATAACTTTTTTGCTATTCCCAATGAAAATTTTGTCATTGAACACAATGACGGGACGCTTTAAAAAAGTGTAGTGTTCTAAAATCAATTTGCCGTAATCCGATTCGGATAGTGTTTTTTCGCCCAATCCCCTTTCTTTATATAATCGCGCCCGTTTACTGAAAAGTGACTCATGGCTTCCAGCGCGCTCTTTCATTTCCAGCAATTGCGTTTCAGTGATTGCCTCGGTCTTTATGTCCTGTAATTCAAATTGATCTAACGGTTGTAATTCCTTTAAAATTCGTTTGCAAGTATCACAGGTACTAAGGAAGTATATTTTTTTCATCGGTAGTAATGCTAAGGTGTATGAATGATCAGTCGTATATTCAGATTTTTCTTTTGACAAAGAAACCTATTTTCAATGGAAAGTTCTATTTTTAATCCCATCTTAAACCGATGATCTTGGAAAAATTATTCAACATAACGCTTCAAAACCGTAAGATACTGTATAAGATTCTTACTGGTACCCCCAAGGAACAATTACTAAAAATCCCTGATGGCTATAGAAATAACATTTGGTGGAATATCGCCCATGTTGTGGTTACCCAGCAATTATTGGTATATAATTTAAGCGGGCAAGAAATGAAGGTTCCCGATGAGCTCATAGATAAGTTTAAAAAGGGCACTGTTCCTGATGGGAAGGCCACTGATGAGGAATTGGATAGGATCAAAGGTTTTTTGTTTTCGACTATTGAGTGGGCCCAAGAAGATTATGAAAATGGTGTTTTTAAGGATTTTAACGAGTATACTACAAGTGCAAAAGTTACCCTAAAGGATGTTGAGGATGCAATCGCATTCAATATGTTTCATGAAGGCTTGCATTTAGGGGTAATCCTGTCGCTCGAAAAAATGCTGTTGAGCGAAGTCAAAGGCTAGGATTTCACTTTCTTGGTCAAATAGTTCTTTACTTCGGGGTAAGGCAAGAGCAATTCTATGGCACCATCTGCATAGGAGGCAACCTCATATTGGTTATAAAGTAAAACAAGTCCTTTTTCGGTAAACCCTATGTTCTCTGGTAGATAAAATTCATCCTGTTCAAACATAAATCCTGTACTATTGATAGGGCTATCCTGGGGGATATCCTCTTGAATTCGAAATTTTGCCTCAGCGAAGTTTTTAAAATGTTCTTGGTCCTTGAAGAGTTCCCAGTTTTCAATCTCATTTCCTTTACGTTTGTTAAAATTCAGGAAATTTCTAGTAGTATAGCCATGGGCCCCTCCAGTGAAAAGATAAGAGTTAAGGGCAATGGTGATCATGTTCTTGTCCTCAAAGGAAACTACTCCGGTAATTTTTGCTTCCCACCTTGCCGTTTCATCGGGATATAGCTTATTAAGTTCCTCATAGCCGTTTTTAAAGGATTTAATGGCTTCTTGGATTGATGAGGCTTCGATATCATCATCAAAGACGAGGAGCGAAATCAATTCTTCCTCAATGGCGGTATTTATGGTCTCGTTAAGTTTTGATTGTTCCAGGGCCTTGGGGATTTCAATCGAAATATTGGGGCACTCTGGGCACTCCTTATCAGAGATGGTATAGGGTTCAAAGATAAGTTTGTGGTCTTCATTGCAACCTAGAAGCAAGAGAAAAATCAAAAAAAGGCGAATTGGGGCTTTCATTGGGTTCTTGTGTTTTGATTTTGCTAAATTACAGCTTCATTGTTATCTCCAAAAGATAACAATACATTTGTATTGAAAATTATAGCTTATGGGTAGTAAAGATTTAAAATTCAACAGTAAAACCATTCACGGCGGTCAACACCCTGATAAGGCCTATGGTGCAGTAATGCCTCCTATTTACCAAACGTCGACCTACGCGCAAACAACACCTGGTGGGCATAAGGGGTTTGAGTATTCCCGTAGCGGAAACCCTACCCGTACCGCTTTGGAAAACTCTTTGGCCAGTATTGAAAATGGGAAATACGGGCTTGCATTTGCCAGTGGCCTTGCGGCCATGGATGCCGTGATAAAATTGTTGAATCCCGGTGATGAGGTAGTTTCCACAAACGATTTGTATGGGGGTAGTTACCGACTTTTCAAACAGATTTTCGAGAAATACGGCATCACTTTCCACTTTATCGGGATGCAGGATCCCGGTAAGATTGAGGGCTATATCAATGACAAAACAAAATTGATTTGGGTCGAAACCCCTACCAACCCTATGATGAACATCATCAATATTAAGGCAGTTTCCGATATGGCCAGAAAGCATGGTGTACTGCTCGCGGTAGATAATACGTTCGCAACCCCATATATACAACAACCCTTGGATCTGGGTGCCGATATCGTGATGCATTCCGCGACAAAATATCTGGGAGGTCATAGCGATGTGGTTGTTGGAGGCCTAGTGGTCAAGGACAAGACATTGGCGGATAAACTTTATTTTATTCAAAATGCGAGTGGTGCCGTTTGTGGCCCCATGGACAGTTTTTTGGTCTTGCGGGGAATCAAGACCTTGCATGTACGCATGCAACGGCATAACGAAAACGGCATTGCTATTGCCAATTTTCTTGCCGATCATCCTAAAATCGAGAAAGTATACTGGCCTGGCTTTGAGGACCATCCCAATCACAATGTTGCCAAGGAACAGATGAAGGGTTTCGGTGGTATGATCTCTTTTATAACCAAAGGCAGCAACTATGATGATGCTATAAAGATCGTTGAGAAGTTACAGCTGTTCACCTTAGCAGAATCACTAGGGGGCGTGGAGAGTTTGGCGGGCCACCCGGCGAGTATGACCCATGCCAGTATACCCAAGGAGGAACGGGAGAAAAGTGGTGTGGTAGATGCCTTGATCCGCTTAAGTGTAGGTATCGAGGATGTTGACGATCTTATTGCCGATTTGGAGCAGGCTATAGGATAAACATTTAGTGCTTGCCGTATACCTCGCTCAAAATCTTATGGATTTTTAATCCCTATTATTCGTGCCGTAATTGTCAATCTGATAATCGGAAGAACAATTAACGCTAAAGAATTACTGTATTTTTAAAAAAATAGGGTGTAAATTATAGAAATACTATATTTTTGCCGTTATATTTTCAAATCAATAAAAAACATAATAACCAATACGTATTATATGGAGGCAAAGATCAAGGCATTCATGGATGAGGTCAAGACCCGAAACGGTCATGAACCCGAGTTTATCCAAGCAGTACAGGAAGTGGCGGAAACAGTGATTCCGTACATCCTCAAAAATGAAATCTATAGTGGAAAGAATATTCTCTTACGAATGGTCGAACCCGAACGATTGGTTTCGTTCCGGGTTGCTTGGGTAGATGACAAAGGTGAAATTCATGTAAACAGGGGTTATCGAATCCAAATGAACTCTGCCATTGGACCCTATAAAGGTGGATTGCGATTCCATCCTTCGGTAAATGCCAGTATCTTGAAGTTCCTGGCTTTTGAACAGGTTTTCAAAAACAGTTTGACTACGCTTCCTATGGGTGGTGGTAAAGGGGGGTCTGACTTTGACCCAAAAGGTAAATCCGATGACGAGGTCATGCGATTTTGCCATGCCTTCATGCTCGAATTGAACCGGCATATTGGCCCAAATACCGATGTCCCTGCTGGTGATATAGGAGTTGGCGCCAGGGAAATTGGTTTCCTTTTCGGAATGTATAAGAAAATTAGAAACGAGTTTACAGGTGTCCTAACTGGTAAAGGGCTTTCTTGGGGAGGGTCTAAAATCCGTCCGGAAGCTACAGGCTATGGTACCGTATATTTTGCCCAAAGCATGCTTAAAACCAAAAATGAGGATGTAAGTGGTAAGACCGTTGTTATTTCAGGTTCTGGTAACGTGGCCCAATTTGCTGCTGAAAAAGTGATTCAATTGGGGGGCAAGGTGGTGACACTATCCGATTCTAGCGGTTATATTTTCGACAAAGACGGCATTGACAACGAAAAGTTGGCTTTCGTCATGGACCTGAAGAACAATAGAAGGGGACGTATTTCCGAATATGCCGATAAATACCCTTCAGCAACATTCCATAAAGGGGAGAAACCGTGGGGTGTAAAATGTGATATTGCCTTGCCATGTGCTACTCAAAACGAGTTGAATGTTGATCATGCCAAAGTGCTTTTGAATAATGGTTGCAGCTGCGTCGCCGAGGGAGCCAATATGCCTTCCACAGCAGACGCGATCCATGCCTTCCACGATGCAAAAATACTTTTTGCCCCAGGTAAGGCCTCCAATGCAGGAGGGGTAGCCACTTCTGGTTTGGAAATGTCACAAAATTCATTGCGTATTAGTTGGACCAGGGAAGAGGTTGATGAAAGATTAAAAGGTATTATGGCAGATATTCATGATTCATGTATTGAATTTGGTAAGGAAGCTGATGGATATTGCAACTATGTAAAAGGAGCCAATATTGCTGGTTTCGTAAAGGTTGCCGATGCCATGCTTGCCCAAGGGGTGATTTAAGTT
>JAHHKH010000209.1 GCA_018679695.1 Maribacter sp. | reverse complement strand
GTGCGATATGCCTTGTAATAATCAAAAAGAAGTTGTTCTTACGACGATATCATTGTGGTGAAAAATTGATTTTCTTTCAAAATTTTTTGATGAAATTAGTTTTGATCATATTAAAATATGTTTTATTTGAATATCTTCATAACCCAATTTCGTATTCATTAGTGAAAAATTCAATAAAGTAGTACTTCATAATCCAAATCAATGAGGAATGACCATATCAAATTGTCAAGTACTACACTAATGGAAGTGAACCAAGCTAGGAATCACCAAATTAGCTTCTTGTCAAATACCTGTAGATGCTATTTCAATCGCTTTGGGGCCTATAGTGGGTATAGAAATTGCTGACAACATTTGGTGTGGTAAAGTGCGCTCTAATAAAATGTACTAACTTTATTTTAGTGAAACGAATTCACAATTAAAAGCAGTCAATCAAAAATTATTTTTCACTCCACTAGGATATGGCGACAAGGATTTAAATAGAATGAAGACTAAAAATGAAATATTTCAATTACTAGGTTTTGAGCCAAATTGGATATGTGTGATAGATGATATGCTTACCTATAATTTTGGCAAGCCTTTCAAAATAGAGGTATTCCCTAATATGGACATGGAGATAAATGCAAACGATAGCTTGAAGCCTATTGCTTTCGAAATTAAAGAGATGCAGGATATTAAAGCCGCCTGCCCTATATTATTTGGAGTATGTGGAGCACGAAATAAATTCAATATACATAAAGACTTTTTACCTTATATAAAGAACGACGATTATTCTAGCCTGATAGCCAAATCCTCTATCATTAGCCGAAGTACTAGATTAAAAAACGCCGTTTTCATGGATCACCAGTGTTTAATAAGCGCACAGACGTCTATTGGATTTGGAGTATGCATTAAGTTCGGTGCCAAGATTGGACACCACAATGTAATTGGTGATTTTACAGATATAAATCCAGGAGTTGTAACTGCTGGTAATGTAAATATTGGACGGGGTTGCGAAATAGGCCTGGGGGCTGTTTTAAGCAATAATGTCACAATCGGCGATAATACATTTATAGGTATGGGTAGTGTAGTTACAAAAGATATTCCGGCAAATAGCATAGCCTATGGAAATCCGTGTAAGGTGGTCCGACCAAATAACTTATGGACTATTTAAAATATTTGTATTTAATAAAATTGCCTTTCGGTAGTAGTTCATTTAGTTTAGAGAACGTCTTTTTGAAACGCATTGTACCATTTTATTAAAGACAGTAACATTGGGTTTTCTGGATAGTTAGAACCTAAGGGATCCAATATTGGTCAAGTGTATTTAATCTAGGGTATCAAAAGAATTTTTTGAAGCTTCCAAGCAGCCCCTTTCCATATGGGTATTGAAAAGAAAGACTTATCCTGTACTAAGCGCTGTTAAATAGCTCTCCATCAACCCAAGGTATTTGTCTACCTCAGACAATGCTTTTGTTTTTTCTTTTTCAATCATCGCACTCTTTGCCCGCAAACTATTGACCTTTGCGCGTACATTGGCACGATAGGCCTTGTAATAAATAAAAAGAAGCCGCTCCTTCGACGATTTCATTGTGGGGAATAATTGATTGTAAGATTCAAGAAATAGCTCGGAAAGATCTTTTTTGCCCAATGCATCGAGGTCCATACATAGAAAGGCCACTTCGTTCAAAACATCGATTTGTCTGTAATCGTCATTGAATTCAAGACAATCGAAAGGTTGAGGCGACGGTAATAAAAAAATATTCCTTGAATGAAGGTCTCCATGGCAATCCCTGAAGAATCCGGCGCTGAGTCTGTTCTTCAGCAAATCCTTGTTTCCCTTTAAAAAATCATCAGCGATTTTTATGGCGTCATCAATAATCGTTGCATATATGTTGCCATTGGGTTGCTCCGACAAATACTCCTTTTCCGCTTCCAAATCTTTGAATTTTTTCCCAATATCCAGTACGTCTTTTTGATAGATAATATCAGTATTGTCATGAAAGGCCGCAATTGTTTTGGCAAGGTTCTTAATGTCGGATTTCGATACCTTATTTTGAACCAATAGCTGGTCCATTTGTTTGGTCCTATCCATTTTAAGCATCCGCACGGCATAGTCGATTATCGTTCCTTCGTTTCCTCCAATTTTGTAATGGTCATTTAATCGGGTGATGGGAACTACATCCAGGTAAATGGCATCGGCAAGTCGTTTGTTCAATTCAATTTCCCTTATGCAATATTTTTTACGCTTTTCAAGAGTGGAAAAATCAAGAAAAGAATATTTAATGGGCTTTTTGATTTTATAAACGTATCGGTGGCAAATAAACACCCATGATATATGTGTCTCGATCAATTCCCTTTCTGCTGAAACTTCCGGAAATTCCCCTTCCAGCAGCAAGCTATTTATCTGTTCCTGTATCATTCTTCCAAACCTAGGTATTGTGAGGCTTTTAATAACATTTCTTCAATGTTTTTATTCGTGGATTCCAATACCAAATGCTTCCCGCTAAACGGCTCCCATTGTTGTTGGATCAGTTTATACACTTCAAAATCAGCTTCGCTAAAGGGTCTGCTTTTTTTTAGTCGCTCTTTGATCGTACTTTCGACCGAATGTAATTCAATATAAAAAACTTCGCCCTGGTCTGATAGTTGCTCCATAAAAGCATCCCTTGTCTCTTTTTTATGGAAGGTGGCATCGAGTACTAGATTCCGATCCATTGCCAATGCTTTTTTCGCTTTGTCGAGCATGGTATCATAAACAACTTTTTTCTCATGATTGGAATAGGTTCTTTGTTCAAACAGTTCTTTCCTTAACCTATCACTATTCACATAGCTTGCCTCTATCCTTTTTGCAAGTCTTGAAGCAAAATAACTTTTGCCTGTTCCTGGCAAACCAAAAACAAATACAATCATACTTTTTACTCTTTGAGTGTACTAAGTTAAACCAATGAATTCAGCAGATCGATGACTAATATCATACATGGCGTATTTATCTTTTAACTTATTGAATGGATGTGCCTGCCCATAATTAAGTGAATATAGGAATTCTATACACTAGGATTTTCTTCGAAGCCAAAATCGCAATTGTCTTTTCCCAAAAAACTATTAATTCCTGTCTTTTGTCATGTTTTTGGAATTTTTACCTTCTTATTTTTGTGATGTTAAAGTTTCAGAATTATGGAGGATATCCTAACAGAGCATACAAGTACCATTGATGGATCAATGGTGCGGCACGATGGGGTCATCTCTAAAATTTCGAATAATATAGTGACCGTTGCGTTAAAGGGAAACATAAATTGTGATGCCTGCAATGCAAAGGCAATTTGTGGTGCTTC
>JAHHKH010000208.1 GCA_018679695.1 Maribacter sp. | reverse complement strand
CTCCTGTAATCTTCACCAAATATACCCCTAATGAATCCTGCAATTCAAAAAATTGTGATTTTTTTAAGTATCTATCCTGATTTTCAAGGGTCAGAGGTGGAATTTCCTCTCTTACACGGGAAGCACTTACCCAAATTGAATCATTGAAATTGAGTTTTTTGAATTGTACGCCTATTGAATCCAAATATCGTATATCCTCATCCTTGAAACTTTTAAGTTTGCTAATGACCGTTTCCTTATTTATAAATTGTAGGGGCAATTCTATGAACCTAAGACTGATTATTTTTTCCTTTAGTTTAAAATTCTCCTTTTCTTGTTCATAAAAATCCTCCATCTGGGACCTACTGACTATAGAGTCGCTACCTTGTTGTACCAATGCCTCCTTATATGCCCGGGTATACAGGTCTGTTCTGTAGTTATTTACCAAAGCATCGTATTCCATTAATTTGTCCTCAGCCAAATTGATCTTGGCTTTTGAAAGCAACAGCTGTTTTGAAGCCCATGTATTGATATAGTCAGTGATGAAAGAAGTACTATCTTCCTTGGTCATGTTTGCAGTTAAAAAGGGTTCAACCTCTTCCATATACAAATAGGTTTCACCTACCCTGGCAAGGGGTTCCTCTCGTGGGCTATCTTTCCAGAGTGAATTACAAGATAAGACTAAAAGCGCTATGAGTACCCCAAAAAAAGTATTGAAATAAGACTTTTTAAATCTAAAATTCATCCGGCAAAAATAACAATTACATAAAGTTAAACAAGTTAAATAAACTTTCATTAACACATTTTAGTGACCGCGAACAATATTTATTACATTAGTATAGCCAAGCTTTTTAAAATGAAGTATACGACGGAAATTGTAATTGATTTGCCCCTAAACGAATTCATAAGAAAATTTGATAATACCGATAACCTGAAACATTGGCAAAAAGGTCTTGTTCGTTATGAAATCATTTCAGGAAAGCCTGGTGCGGAGGGCTCCAAAATGGAATTGCATTATAAAATGGGCAAACGCAATATTGTGATGGTCGAAACGATTCTAAAAAGAAACCTACCCTACGAATTCCATGCTATCTATGATGCCAAAGGTGTTCACAATATCCAAAAGAATTATTTTAAAGAAATCAAGTCTGGTCAAACCAAATGGATTTCGGAAACTGAATTTCAATTTTCAGGTTTCTTGATGAAAATGATATCGTTTTTAATGCCAGTTACATTCAAGAAGCAGTCATTGAAATATTTAAGGGATTTTAAGGCATTCGCTGAAAGTGGCACCTCGGTTGCCAATTCGTAATATTATACCACAATTATAAATGAACAGGAAAATCAAACTCATTTGGGATTTTAGGGGACCTGTAGCAGGGAAAACCGCTGAACATCACGAGAAACATCTGAAAGAATACATCGCTTTTGAAAAGCTTGATTTGAATAATACCGGTTATCAACATTTCAATGAAATGTACAGTATGGCATATATGGTGGTTGAAGAGGCTAGAATGATCAGTATACGGGACGCACTAAAACCACATCGTGCTGAAGTTTATGAAGACTAACCGAGCAAATTTATGTTTAGACACAAACTATTGATACTATTGCTGGTGTGCATCGTATGTTCCTGCGAAAAGGAGCCGAATATTGATAATCCTCTTGCACATATCCTGAAATCGGATAACCTCAAAATAAAAAGGGTTGTTGACAGTTTGGACCAATATGAAGTTCAGATCAAATTCACTCAAATTGAGCGTGTTGATGATAGTGTTATTTTCAAGGATTATGATTTTCAAGTTGATACCAACAAGTATTTCTATCCTGCAAGTACCGTTAAATTTCCCATCGCTGTACTCGCATTGGAGAAATTGAACCAAATAGACTCCATAAACCGGGATACCCGGTTTTATGTTGAAGGGGATACCATTGAATCTACGTTCGCCAAGGAAGTTTCAAAAATATTCGCAGTGAGTGACAATGAGGCCAATAATAGGATGATGGAATTTCTAGGACAGGATGCTATCAATCAGCGATTAGGGCAATTAGGAATTAAACCGGTTAGAATATCCCATAGACTTTCAACCGACAATGCCGATGAAATCACCACAAAACCATTGGTGATCTATTTAAATGATAGTACAACAGCAACATTGGAAGGCACGATCAATACCCCACCGAAACCATTGAAAATCGATAATATTGAAAAAGGCATGGGATATTTAGCCGAAGATTCATTGATGAGCGGTCCTTTCAGTTTTGCCCTGAAAAATTATTACCCCGTTACTGCACAACATGCTGTACTAAAACGACTTGTATTTCCTGAGGTTTTTGAAGAAAGTGAACGATTTGATCTTAGTGATGATCAAAGGGAACTCATCCTCAGTGCTATGCATACCTTACCCAAAGCAGTGGGTTATGACCCCGTAGTACATTACGATAGCTATGTAAAGTTCTTCATGTTCGGGGATACAAAGGAAGATATGCCGGAACATATAAAAATTTTCAATAAAGTAGGATATGCCTATGGTACACTTACTGATTGTGCCTATATTCTCGATACTAAGAACAAAGTCGAATTTTTACTCACTGCTACCCTTTTGGTAAATAAAGACGGTATTTTCAATGATAATGTTTATGAATATGATGATATTGGCATACCTTTTCTTGCTGAACTAGGTAGGGAAATTTACAAATATGAGTTGAACCGAAAAAAATAGAACACCATGGGGAAATTGAGTTTTGATGCTTTCACCAAAAAAATCCATATTAAAGCATCCATAGCCAAATTATATTGGTGTTGGGCTACCGGGGAAGGCATAAGCTCTTGGTTTCTTCGCAAGGCCAATTACATCTCACCTGCAGGGGAAACCCGAGCTCCTAAGGAAACAATCCAGACCGGTGATACCTATACTTGGGAGTGGTACAATTGGAGCGGCAAGGAAATGGGTACAATTCTTGGGGCCAATGGAAAGGATTCTTTGGAATTCTCATTTGCAGGCGATATCTGTAAAGTTTTGGTTTCCCTGGAAAAAAAGGATAATTCAGTTTTACTAACATTGAAACAGTACGATATGCCAACCGATGAGGAAACCAAAATGAATATTTATAATGGCTGTAGTTGTGGTTGGACTTTCTGGTTGGCCAACTTAAAAGCCTATTTGGAGCATGGTATCCTACTCAATGAAAAGGAGTTTGATCTGGGTAACATTCCCCAAGCTGGACATATCTATGTGAATATGTAATAATGTAAATCACGAAAGGACCATGCAAGTCGTCATATGCTTGGAACTTGTTCTAGGCATTAGCTCGAAAAACAAATCAAATATCCAGTATTCCAATTATGTTGAACTGCTCAGTTAATACTGGAAACACTTTTTCACTAGTAAGATTTTCGAATACAGATGCCTTATGGGTATCAATTTTACTTTGGAAAAGCCTAATTTTGAAATCATATAGTAGAAAATCGCCCAGTGCAGGACCAAAAACATACCCGAATAAACAAATACCTCAGTGAAGTGGGGTATTGCTCGCGGAGAGCGGCCGATAAATTAATAGATCAGGGCAGGATTACCATCAATGGTAAAATACCCCAAATGGGTACCAAAATTGTTCCCGGTGATGAAGTACGTGTTGACGGGGAGCTAATTTCCGAACCTAAAGAAAGGCCTGTCTATCTTGCCTTTAATAAACCTGTGGGCATTGTTTGTACAACAGATACAAGGGTTGAAAAAGATAACATCATAGACTTCATCAATTATCCAAAACGCATTTTTCCCATAGGACGATTGGACAAACCCAGTGAAGGGCTCATTTTTTTGACCAACGATGGTGATATCGTCAATAAGATTCTTAGGGCCCGAAACCATCATGAAAAAGAGTATTTAGTAACTGTTGATAAACCAATTACCAAAAAGTTTTTGGCAGAAATGGCAAATGGGGTACCTATTCTGGATACCGTCACCAGAAAATGCGATGTAGAGGAAATTGATAAATACCAATTCAAGATTATTTTAACGCAGGGATTGAATAGGCAAATACGTCGAATGTGCGAGTATCTGGGCTACCGGGTAAAAAAATTGAAGCGGACCCGGATCATGAACGTAAAATTGGATATACCATTGGGAAAATGGCGAGATCTAACCGCCAAGGAACTTAAGGAAATCAATCGATTGATTTCCGATTCTTCCAAAATCCATTAAAGATTATGCCTTTGGAGCGGATTCATTTTTATTACTACATGACATAAGTCATTGTAATTGTTGTGATAATTTTCAAATTTTGCAGGAATTTCATGGTTTATCATGTTATTTCGACTTGAACCGGAGTAGTTAATAAATGCATAATTAATCTCCATATGTACTTTAAAATCATTAACTTAGATAGAATCATTATTCTTATTAATCAAAAAAAACATCGCTCATGAAATACGTTAATTCAATAATAACCAAGAACTCAATAACGGCTGTATTATCAGCAATGCTCTTTATTGGTGCTTTAGGCTTGCCAAAGGCATCGGCCTTCTTTCAGGTTCCACAGGAGCAAGACCTGAATTACGAGCAATACAAGGGTAAAGTAATGGATGCCGATACGAAAAAACCATTGGTTTTTGCCACCCTCTCCGTTGAAGGCACAAATATCAGCACCATTTCAAATACTGAAGGTGAGTTTGCCTTGAAAGTACCCAAAACAATGGACGAAGGCAATGTAATCATTTCCTTCCTGGGGTATAAAACCAAACTACATCCTTTATCGCAGTTCCAAACAAACAATACAAAGATCTACATGGATATCTCTGTAGTCGAATTAAGCGAAGTTAGTCTAAGTATTCCCAAAAGTGCAGAATTCCTCGTTCGTGAAACCCTAAAGAAAAGAGGCGAGAACTACTTTGATGATCCTACATTAATGACGGCGTTCTATCGAGAGACCATTAAGAAAAGAAAGAAAAACGTGTCTCTTTCCGAGGCAGTCGTGAATATCTACAAAGCCCCATATACTTCTGCGAAAAGAGACGCTGTACAGCTCTATAAATCACGAAAAAGTACGGATTATAGTAAATTGGATACGATTGCCCTTAAACTTCAAGGAGGACCGTTCAATGCCCTGTTTGTGGATATAATGAAATATCCCGAATACATATTTGAAGAGGAGTCCTTGGATAAATATGACTTTAGTTTTGATCGATCCACCAAGGTCAAAGACCGGCATATTTATGTAGTCAACTTTGTTCAGAAGCCATGGGTTTATGAGCAACTCTATCAAGGTAAATTGTATATAGATGCAGAAAACAAGATTTTGACAAGTGCAATATATTCCTTGAACATTACAAACAAAAGTGAAGCATCTAAATTATTTGTACGCAGAAAACCAAGAAATGCCAAAGTATGGCCAAATGAAGTGGCCTATCGGGTTGATTATCGCGAAAAGGATGGCAAATGGTATTACGGGTATAGTAATGTGCTTTTGGAGTTTAAAATTGATTGGGACAAGAAATTATTCAATTCGGTTTATAGCATGACCTGCGAGATGGCAGTTACCGATTGGGAAAAAAACATGGCCAATGAGATGCCTAAACCCAAGGAACGTATGAAAAGCTCGATCATTTTAGGGGATGAGGCCATTGGTTTTGCCGACCCCGACTTCTGGGGTGAATACAATATCATTGAACCTGAAAAGTCGATAGAATCCGCTATTAAAAAGATACGTCGCCAATTGAAAAGGGCGAGACAGGATAAAAGTGCATCAGCACCCTAAAAAATGAAACCAAAATAAAAAAACCGCTAACAGAATTAGCGGTTTTTTCTTTTGGGGGAACTACTTATTTAGGCATTACAACGGCATCAATAGCGTGTATCACACCATTGGATGCCCCTACATCAGCCATAATTACAGTTGACATGTTACCCTTTTCATCGGTAAGCATGACTTTACCATCATTGACAGAGATTGTAATTGTACCTCCTTGTACCGTAGTTACCATGAACTTGCCTCCATTCTTGGTCACTGCATCAATCACCGCAGCTGCCTCAAATTTTCCGGAAACAACATGATAAGTTAAAATACTCGTTAATACATCTTTGCTTTCAGGTTTAAGGAGACCAGCAACAGTACCCTCGGGCAGTTTTGCAAAAGCATCATTAGTCGGCGCGAACACAGTAAACGGACCTTCACTCTGTAAGGTACTAACCAGATCCGCAGCTTTTACAGCTGCAACCAAAGTTGTAAAATTATCGTTACTGGCAGCCACATCGACTATGGTATTGGAAACCACAATGCCCTTTGACGTAATTGATAAAGCCTTATCGGACTTTTCAATATTGTTCATAGCAATTTCATTTTGGGCTTGAGCGGAAGTCATAATTCCTACTATTGCCAAAACAGTTAAAGTTTTAATCATTTTCATACTATTGATTTTTAAATTCCCTCAAATGTAGAGTTATAATAACAGTTAAATCATAATTTTTGTTTAATATTTTTTATATTTTGTTAAACATTATTAAAATAACCTCAAAAAAACCCTTTTGTAAACAAAATTCCCGTTTACAACCTGGTATACATTTTTTAAAAATCAGAAATATATTGGAAAGAGATTTGTAAAATGACTTAATTCGCCACTTCACTAATAAATTTCAGCCTGTAAAGCCTAAGAT
>JAHHKH010000196.1 GCA_018679695.1 Maribacter sp. | reverse complement strand
AGGTAGCTGCAAATAGTGGTGTTGATGTTAGATTATTGGTATCGGCCAAGGCAGATAGTGTTTTGGTCAATTGGAGTGTGCGGTCTTATTTTGAATCGATGTTAAAGGCGGGGGTCAAAATTTATCTGTTCCCAGATGGGTTTTTACATAGTAAAATCATAGTTTCAGATGATGAAATCGTATCAATAGGAACAGCCAATATGGATATTCGAAGCTTTGAACAGAATTATGAAGTGAATGCCTTGGTATATGATACCAAAACTGCAATACTTTTAAGGCAGGAATTCTTGGATGAGATTAAGGACAGTATAGTTTTGGATTATGAAACCTTTATCAACAGACCATACCTTGATAAGCTTAAAGAAGGCTTCGCCAAAGTCTTTAGCCCTTTATTATAGTACTAAGGTTTCATATCCCAATTCATTTCTACAAGGTTCCCCTTTGACCCAACTATCCAAATTTTCAAAGGTAATTTCAGCAATATTATTCAAGGCTTCCTTGGTTACATACGCCTGATGGGGGGTTATTAATACATTATCATACGCAAGCAAGGTTTTCAAAGGGTCATCAGCAATACCCTGTGCTGAATTATCCTTAAAGAATATTCCTTTTTCTTTCTCATAAACATCCGCAGCATACCCTGCTATTTTTTTCCCATCTAAAGCCTTGATCAAGGCTTTTGTGTCAACTATGGCCCCGCGCGCAGTATTAATCAAAAGTACTTCGGGCTTCATTAATGCAAATGCTTCCGTGGATACCATATAATGCGTCTTATTTGTCAAAGGAACATTTATGCTTATAATATCCGATCGTTCATATATGACTTCTGAATCAACATATTCAACACCATATCTTTCAACTAGTTTTTTATTGGGTAGTAAATCATGGGCGAGAATCTTACAGCCAAAACCGTTCATAATCTGTACTAACACCGAACCTATTCGACCTGTTCCAATAATACCAAAGGTCTTATTCAACATATCAAAACCCAATAGGTTTTTTTGTTCAAAGTTATAGGAACGCACTTGCCGATCGGCTATGTGGATTTTTCGATTCAGTGCCAATAACAAGGCTACTGTGTGTTCGGCAATGGCATGGGGTGAGTAATCCGGGGCATTAGCCACTTTTAGACCAAACCGTTTTGCTGCCTTAATTTGAATATTGTTATACCCAGCAGACCTAAGTGTTATATACTTTACCCCTAAATCCCTCAACTTTTCCAAAACCACCAAACATGCATCATCGCCCGAAAAAATACTTATGGCCTCAAAACCAACGGCCTTAATGGCCGTGTTGGTATCAAGTGCATCGGGAATATACTTTACCTCATAGCGAGATGAATTCGCCTTTTTTAAAAAAGGTATTTCAAAGTCCTGGGCGCTATAGACTAGTAACTTCATTCTTAGGCTCTTTTCTGAAAATAAGGTCTTGTTCCTCCATCGCCATGATCACCAATTTAACATAATCATTAATGGTCTTTTTAACATCAATGGGATCGGTGATATCAATTGATCCCCTCCAAATCAATTCGCGCTCTTTACCTTCGCAAATACAGTATAAGGATGTTTCTGCATGGTATATGGTGAAATCATTATAGTACTCAGGATCGTAATAAATGTTTTGATGACTTAAATAGTCATCTTCAAAACCACCATAGTACCGATCCAAATTGTCAATGGATCTTCTAAAATTCTCTACATTTTCAATACCAACTACTTTAGTGAACAAGATGGCATCAAAATCCTTATCCAGTAATTGTTGTTCAACATCGGCCAATTCTTGTTCAGACCGCTCCGCCGATGTGAATTCAACATCGAATAAATCCAAACTTCGCATAGACTCCACTCCACGCTGCTTGAATTCTTTATGCAATTTGGTTTCATAATCGTTCCTGGCATCCTCATTTTGGGTCATACCTACGATCAGTACTTTATTCGCGTCAAAAAGTACGATATCAGGATTTTTCCAATTTTCAACCAATTCGGCCGACGAACACCCCATCAATATGATTATTGCCAATAGGCTCAACTTTTTCATGTTCTTAGTTTTAATTAATCTTCAGTTCAATAATCTTTTTTGTTTTTCTTTCTTCATCACCTTGGAAATCATTTGGAACAAGCTTCCTTTCAACTTTCTATATTCAATTAAATAATTATCAATGGTATATATCAAATCCCTATGTGATTCAGTATAGGCCTTTTCCATTTTAGGTTGATCAATATCATCAAGCATTATGGAGAGTTGATTCTCATGGATTTGAACCTTTTTCAATAATGATTCAAGTTCAAGTTCATAATTCGAAATTGATGTGATCAGTTTTTTGCTTTCTTCGAACAAGCCTAGACTTGTAATCGGTAGTGTGTAGGATTTTATTAAATCATTCAGGAATAATTGTTCATCTTTTGCGAACTTTAGTTCAGAAATCCATTCTAGTGATGTTTGATGCATTTCTTCAGGACTTTTCAATTCTAAATACCTATAAATTTGTTTTTTTGCTTTCATTATCTGTGACTTTTAATAGTTCATAATCATCTTCAATAAAAGGCTATGCGATACAGGAATCGCCAAAACCTAACTTTGTAGCATTCTAAGTTATTCCTTTTTCGGTCTTTTAAAAATGATTTAAATCAGCCAATAGACATGTTCACAGGAGGATGGATAAACTCGGCCGATAATTTCGTAATTGTACCGAAAACAATATGACGATAATCAGTGGGAGGATACTTTATTAAATGTATTTTTGGTATTAATCCACACACTATCCTTAATGATTATCGATAATAAGGTGTATATTGTGAGATCGGTTTGTAAATATTGCAAAGTACATTAACCTGTTAAACATGACTTTGAATACTATAATTGTTGATGACTCTGAAACCCAACGGACAATAATTACCAAATTGGTAAAGGAACATCCCAATTTGAATTTAGTGGGTGATTATAGAAACGGAATCCTGGCATTGAACAGTATACGAAAGAACAAGGTTGAATTGATTTTGTTGGACGTTGAAATGCCAATTGTAAGTGGCTTCGATTTGTTGGAATCTTTAGAGAAACCCCCGATAATCATACTTGTCTCGGACAAGGCGGATTATGCCCTTAAGGCATTCGATTATGATATTACCGATTATCTTCAGAAACCCATTGCAAAGGCACGTTTTAATACGGCAATAGGACGGGTTATGACCAAGCAAAGCAATTTAACAAGTATAAAAGAAAAAGAGGATTACATAATCGTTTCGGTTAATCTTCAAAAAAAGAAACTCTATCCGAGCACTATAAAATGGATTCAAGCTTTTGGTGACTATATCAAGATAGTGACAGAAGAAGGAAATTTTTTGGTTTTGTCAACAATGAAGGCTTTTTTACGAAAAATACCGAAAAATCAATTTGTTAGAATTCACAAATCGTATATAGTAAATGTAAATAAAGTTGAAAATTGGAGTGCCAATAAAGTCGAAATCAGCGGCACCAAATTGCCCATGAGTAGATTAAGAAAGGACGATTTGGAAAAAATCCTGATATCTACTTAGTTTCATCATTAGCCTTGTTACTTATTGGGCTTTCTTCCTTTAAGGATACCCCCCGCATATTGAAAGATTTCTGATTTTAAATTCTTGAAATTTTCCAAACAATTTACAGCTTCAGCCTTTGTTTTTTCATGCTTGAAATAAAACGTTTGGTCGCAGGCATTATCAGTACATTGGATCATGCCTCCAAGGTCTTTTTCAGTTTGGGCAATCAACATGCAAACCTCTTCCCTATTCATTTTAGCTTTCTTGAGTCGATGTAGATAATCCTGTAAGCGTTCAAACAAATTAGGGGTATTTGGTTCAAAAACATAGGAATTCAACAAATGGTCTATAAATGTAAGTTCATCTTGCATCAGGTACAAATGCGACTTCCATTGCTGGAAATCCCGGTGCAATGCCTCAATTTTTTTCTCTTGATCCGCTTTTGTGAACTTGTTTTTGGTAACCATGTGAATTGATTTTGTATAAAACTATAAATGACAATTGTGTTTCCCTATGATGAAAATCAGTTCAACTATCAAACCAATAATTCTAATTGATCATAAAGTTTGGGGATGCGTACCTGCCAATTGAATTCATCGGTAATCTTGCTTCTAAAAGCGTCTAACGCTGTTGGTTCGCCATGTACAAGAAATACTTGTTCTGGAATATTCGTTATGCCTTTCAACCATAGGAGCAGTTCTGATTGGTCGGCGTGGGCAGAAAGGCTCTCCAAATGTGCAATATCGGCTTTGACCGGATAATACTTTCCAAAAAGTTTTAGTTCATGGGCACCTTCCAATAGTCTTCTACCACGGGTACCTTCTGCTTGGTAACCTACCATCAATACCGTTGTACTAGTGTTATCGATCAATTGCTTCAAATAAGTAAGCACCCTTCCACCCGTGACCATCCCGCTTCCGGCAATCACAATTTTTGGTCTGGGATCATCAATAGTTTCCCAAGTTTCTTTATAGGAACTTACGATTGTGATATGCTTACACATGGCATGATATTCTTTCATTGAAAGTTTATGCCAGCGGGGAAACTGCTCAAATACAGACAATACATTATTCCCCATAGGAC
>JAHHKH010000192.1 GCA_018679695.1 Maribacter sp. | reverse complement strand
CCTTTGATTTCCATAGAACTGTAAATTGGCCCGGAAAATTCCAATTGATTTACGCCATAGGTCTTTGCCAAAGCCCAAAGTGCCAATCTTTTCCCCACCTCTTGTTTGTTTATAGGGTGTATATTTTCCAAGTTTCCAATATCATTGGTAACTGCCATTCCGGTATTGGGTACGTTCAGCATGGTCTGTAACTGGGCATCTCGCACAATAGCCGCATCGATGGCATCAACAGCATTGTACTTGAAAGGTGCGATTTGCGCGAAATAAAATGCGAAATCCTTTTGCCATAGATTTCGCCAAGTATTTATAAGCAAGGGAAAGGACTTATAATACGAATTGGCGTTTTGTCGATTTGATTCGCCTTGATACCAAATACATCCGGCAATTTCGAAATTCAATAAAGGATGGATCATGGCATTATAGGCCATTCCAGCCTCATTGGGCCACCAAGCTTTCTCCTCGATTTTAGTCGCCGCCTCACTTAATTCTTTATCGCCATGGATCTTCTCTGCAGGAATCCAGGTCTCAATGGGTGTGCCGCCCCAGCTTGCATTGATCAATCCCATGGGTGTTCCTAATTTTTCGTGTAGTTTTTTTCCAAAAAAATAAGCAACAGAACTAAAATGCTTCATGGTCTTGGGAGTGCACTCAACCCAATAACCAGGGGTATTGTCTTGTGGATGCCTGGAGCGATGCCTATCAACTTGAAAAAACCGGATATTTGGATAATTGGCATTTGCTATTTCCTCCTCGGCATTCAATAGGCCCTGCATGGGTGTCCATTCCATATTCGACTGCCCTGATGCCAGCCAGACTTCACCGATCAATACATTGTGTATAGTCAAATTCTCGTGGCCCTCAACGGTAATACTATAGGGGCCACCTGCAATCGGTGTTGGTAGTTTAACCGACCAAACACCTTGATAGGCCTCGGTAGACACTTGGACATTGTTCCATGAGCCCATTACATGTATAGCTTCCGAAGTGTGGGTAGTCCAACCCCATATTGTGACTTCCGATTTTTGCTCTAAAACCATATTATCGGAAAGGATTGAAGGCATCCAAAGTTTAGCAAAGCCAATATGCCCAACATATAAAACCAGAAAAAAGAATATGTAATTTCTTAAGTACTTCATAATCCGACTAATTTTTCTTTTAAAATATTCAGCTGATTCCAGTCATTGGAACCGTAATTCTCAGGGTCGTTTTTTTGTTGCTCTCCGGGAGTGCTTCGGCCATTTTCGATATATTGAAGCATGAGTTCGCCGAGATCTTTTTCTATTTCCGGATGCTGTCCGAATAGGTTTGTTTTCTCGGCAGGGTCGTTCGACAAATTGTACAATTGAAACTTCGGTAATTCAGTTATTTCCTCGGCATTGGGTTTGGGATCACTCCAACCACCCGATCCCGCACAGAAAATCATTTTCCAATTGTCTTTCCTAAGGGCAAAACTTCCGTTAATGGAATGGTGTACGGTAGCTTTCCTTTTGAACTCTTTCGTATTCATGTTCTCGAAAAGGGGTAACATAGAAAAACTATCCTCTCCTTCATTTTGCATTAAATCAACATCGAGTATATCGGCGACCGTCGCCAAAAGATCGGTAGTGCATATTGTTTGCTCCGTTATTGAACCTGATTGAATTCTCGATGGCCATTTCACCACAAAAGGAACCCTGTGACCTCCTTCAAAAATATCGGCCTTATGGCCTCTATAAATTGCACTAGGTTTATGGCCAAAACCGCCCAAAATTTTAAAATCAGCCTCTGGGGAACAACCGTTATCACTTGTAAAAATGACAATCGTATTTTCTGTCAATCCTTTTTGATCCAATACATCAACCAATTGTCCCACATAATCATCGATCATCATCACAAAATCGGCATAAGGATTCAATCCACTTTTACCCTGCCATTCCTTAGTGGGCAAAATTGGCGTATGTGGTGAAGGCAATGCCAAGTATAAAAAGAAGGGTTTATCTTGGGTTCCCTTAGTATCGATATAATTCATTGATCTTCTAAAAAAGTTTGGGGTTACATCGTTATGAACGAAGTCAGCTGCTGTGGGCCCTTCCCTCCACCAGGTATATTTTCCTTTATCTACAGTTATAGTATCAACTTTGGCAGTGGCCTTGCCATTTTCCACATAGACATAAGGGGCCATATCCAAAGATCCCGAATGACCATATGCAAAATCAAAACCTAAATCATTGGGTGTATTCGCTATGCTCCTCGTAAAATCGATATTGTCAAAATCCGAGGCATTCCATCCTTCTCCCAAATTAATCGTTGAATCTTTTAGGGCCCAATCCCATCCCAAATGCCATTTACCGATAAATGCTGTTTCATAACCATTATGCTTTAAGAACGAAGCAATCGTTGTCCTTGATTTTGGAATCAATGCTTTGGACTTCCCTGTGAGCACACCGCTTTTGATAGTACTTCGCCAATTATACCTCCCTGTTAGAATACCATAGCGAGTTGGAGTACAAACCGCTGAAGAAGTATGTGCATCGGTGAATTTCATACCCGCTAACGCCAAATTATCGATGTTCGGAGTCTTTATTTTACCTTCGGAATTAAAGGCACTAATGTCGCCATAGCCCAAATCATCGGCCAATATGTAAATTATATTGGGTTGATTTATTGCTTTCGGCGGGTTTTCTTTTTGTTTGTTTTGGCAATCGGCGAAAACCAGGATTAAAAAGAAGCTTAGGAAAACTCTTTTCATTGGGTAAATTTGATTGGATTTTAGGTAATACCTTAAAATTAAGTAATAGACGCTTTTCTTTTACAAAGAAGTGTAAAACAATTTTGGAATTGAGCTCAATTAAAAACTTTCGTTAACTTTAGGATTCCTTGTTAACTTCCTTAAAAATATTTGTACACTATAGTAGACATAGAGACTACCGGCAACGGTATTAAGGGCAACAAAATCACTGAAATATCGATCTTCAAATATGATGGGTATGAAATTGTTGATGAGTTTACTTCCCTTGTCAATCCTGAATGTGAGATTCCGTACTTCATAACCGGTTTAACGGGTATTGACAACGATTTGGTTCGTGATGCGCCCAAATTAATCGAGATTGCCGATCAAATATTGGAAATAACCAGGGATACCATTTTTGTTGCGCATAGCGTAGGTTTTGATTACAACGTTATCAAAAATGAATTTAAAAATCTGGGATTGGACTTTACAAGAAAAAAACTCTGTACAGTTCGTTTGTCCAGAAAACTGGTTCCAGGATATAATTCATATAGCCTTGGTAAGATTTGTTCGGCATTGAACATTCCACTTACTGATAGACATAGGGCCAGAGGTGATGCACATGCTACAACACTGCTATTCCAAAAATTGTTAAGGGCTGAAGGTGCCGAATCTGTTTTCAAAACCTTTTTGAATGCTCGCTCACAAGAAACAACATTGCCACCCGCATTGCCCAAACAAATTTACGATGAGCTCCCCAATGCCCCTGGGGTCTATTATTTTAAAAATTCAAAGGGGAAAATTATCTATGTAGGCAAGGCCATAAATATTAAAAAAAGGGTTTTAAGCCATTTCTATGATAAAACAACCAAAGAGATCCAAATGTGCTCGGAAACTGCGGATATTGATTATGAATTAGCGGGCAGTGACTTGGTTGCCCTATTAATGGAATCTGCCGCCATAAAACATCATTATCCAGCATACAATCGTTCCCAAAAAAGAAATGTGCAGCGTTATGGTATCTTTTCCTATGAGGACCGGAATGGCATTTTACACCTCGCTTTCAATAAAATAAAGATGGCCCCTAATCCCTTTACCATATTTTATAACACTACGGATTGCCGATTGTATTTAGAGGAAATTTGTAAAACATTTTCACTTTGTGCCAAATTTTGTCATCTACAAGAAAATGTGGCAAGCTGTTCGCATTATAGAATAAAGAATTGTGATGGAATATGCAGAGGGGATGAAACAGCAAAGGCCTATAATAAAAAAGTACGCAACGCCATTTCTTTTATAATCGATAAAAGCGAAAACCTGGTTATACAGGAAAAGGGGAGAAGTTTTACCGAAAATGCTTTTATTCTAATAAAAAGAGGTGTTTATGTTGGATACGGATTTATGGATAAAGAAACCCAAATAAAAGGTCTTGAGGACCTAGAAGCCTTTTTAATACCTCAAAAAAATACCTTGGAAGCTGATCGGATCATACAATCCTTTATTACCAGAAATCCGCATAAATTGCAAAAACACATTGAATCGTTTTCCCTTGAATGACCTAATCGTTAAGCTTATTGTACATACGAACCACAAATAAAATCCATATTAAAAATATGACCGAAACGATAATCGAGTATATCAATATGAATTCCATTAGTTTCGATATTTTAGATAATTCATGAATCCTAAGATGGTTGGTGCCCAAAAAGCAATAAAAATCGCATCCAGTTTATTCCCTTTGAGAAAGATAACTTCAGAAACTATTATTATAGAAATAACAACGAGGAGCATAATGCAGTTCATGACTCCAATCCGTTCAATAAAATTTTTCATCATTCCAATTAGCTTATGGGAATAAATATAGCCATTTTAAGCAATACAAGCTTGAATATATACGCTATAAATCCAAATAAGGAAAGTACAACACCTTGTGCGAAAGAATGTATTGCCTAGCATTACTTGTGTATTGCCTGGGAAATTAAATACTGCGAAAAAAATAGCTTAGGAAGGTGTATTATCCTTTTTGCCACTATTCATAAAAATCAACAGGGCGGCTACCAATGCTATTACTACAACGCCGAAAACTGCAATCATAATAATACCATTGCTCCAATTTACCAAAGGTAGTAAGTATGCCATTTTATTATTTTTTACAACGTAGCGGTAAAAATATGGCCCCTAAATACGTCAAAAAATGATAAAAGTCATGAATTGATTTATTCAATTTATAGCCATGGTATCAATTCTTCTTTCTTCCGCAACTGTTTATCCCGAAAATTCCATAGAGCGGACAAAAACCTACTAAACTTGTTATAACAAATACCCCTATAAGTGTTAGTAGTATATAAGCCAATATGTCATCGACCACCTCAAAATAAACCAATAGTCCTGCAACCACTGCCAAACTAACCCGGATTATTTTGTCCAATCCTCCCAAATTTGTTTTCATAATGCTTTGTTTATTTTACGAAATACCCTGTCAACAGTACTATTGCTGTAATCAGCCCTACACAAAGGAGACATACCAGCAGAAATTTAAAAACCTTTGTAACCTTCATACGGGATTACAAAGTGGTTGGACATATATAATTTGTCACCTGAATACCTGAATTCTTTATTGCCTTGAAGCCTTCAGTTATATCAATCAAATTATGGATACCCCTGCTTTTTAATATTGACGCTGCAATAACCGAACGGTATCCGCCAGCGCAATACAAAAGAAATGTTTGTTCTTTAGGAAATTCCGATAAATGATTATTCAATAAATCCAATGGTGTGTTAATAGCATTGACCACGTATTCCGATTTATACTCATTTTCTTTACGCACATCAAAAACTGGTGCTTCATTAGCATTGATTATCTCCTTTACTTCATTTGGGGCAACAGTGGTAATCGTATCATAATCCTTCCCAGCTTTCTTCCAAGCATCAAAGCCCCCCTTTAGATAACCAATGGTGCCATCGAAGCCTACCCGTGATAAACGAATTACAGCTTCCTTTTCCTTACCTTCGGGGGTAATCAAGAGAATAGGTTGTTTTACATCTGCTATCAGTGCCCCGACCCATGGTGCAAAGTCACCATTTAAACCAATAAAGATAGAACGGGGAATATGGCCTCTTACAAAGTCGTCCTGGTGTCTAACATCCAATACCACAGCATTTGTCCCATTGGCGGCAGCTTCAAAGGCATCGGGCGATAAAGCTGTATTACCCCTATCCAATACCTCATTTATATCTTCATAACCTTCTTTGTTCATTTTCACATTTAAAGGGAAATATTTTGGGGGTGGTAACAAACCTTCGGTAACTTCATCAATGAATTCCTGTTTCGTCATATTGGCACGCAAGGCATAGTTCATCTTTTTTTGATTACCCAAGGTATCCACCGTTTCTTTCATCATATTCTTACCACAGGCAGATCCTGCAC
>JAHHKH010000159.1 GCA_018679695.1 Maribacter sp. | reverse complement strand
ATGAAGGGTTCACCGCATTGTCAAAATCGGGATTCGCGATGGTTGTCAGGACAGCGTCAAACGAACCGACACTGGCCCCCGGATCTGTTTGGAAGGTCAGATCGAAGTCGGTCGCATCCAAGGATTGTTCTGTTTCTTCCGTACAAGGATCTGCAGGGGTTATAATATTTACAGTTAATTGGTCTTCGGAGGTATCAGAATCCCCTGCAATATTTGATGCTTTTAAGGTTACCGTATAGGTCCCCGATGCAGCATAGGATTTTACTGGATTTATCTCTGTAGAACTGTCTCCATCCCCAAAATCCCACATATAGGTTCTTGCTTCTTCTGATGTATTAATGAAGGTAACGGTACCTTGATCGGTTATGGTGTACGTATATCCAGAAGTAACCGCTGGAAATATATTTTCTATGTCTTCGCATCCCAGATAGGATATGGCCACGACGAATATCGAGAGGAATTTCGCTTTTTTTAGTAATTGTTTCATAGTTCTTTTTTTTGTTAGTTTAGTCCGTTATATTCATATACCCGCACATAATCGACCAGCATGGTTTGGGGAAAGCTCGTTTCTGCATTAGGCGGTCCATCAAAATCGCCGCCTACCGCTACGTTAAGGATAATAAAGAAGGGCCCGTTGTCAAAAACCCATTCTCCCGTAACATCCTCTGGTGTGATTTGATTATATAGTACATCATCTACATAATAGTTAATGTATTCTGGCCCCCATTCAATTCCATAAATATGGAATCCGGTATCAACACGGTCGTTTTCGAAATCGTATTCTTTAAGAATTGCCAAACCTCCATTGTATCCAGGTCCATGAACGGCACCGCTTACAACCGAGGGTGCAGAACCCGCATTTTCCATAATATCGATCTCTCCGCAACCTGGCCATGGATTGGAATCAATATCTGCTCCCAACATCCAAAATGCCGGCCATAATCCTTTGCCGTAGGGTAAGCGCATTCGGGCTTCGAAGCGGCCATATTGTTGCGAAAATTTCCCTTTGGTCAACAAGCGCGCAGAGGTATAGGCAGACCCTTCATAATCCTCTTTGTCGGCCGTAAGGATCAGATAACCATTATTAACCGTTACATTTTTGGTGCGATCTGTATAGTACTGCAACTCGTTGTTGCCCCAACCATTTTCACCGGTACCTATGTCATATCCCCAAATGGCTGGATTAGGGGCTCCATCCCTATCAAAATTATCCTGCATAGTTAGTTCTGTAAAATTGACAACCGTTTGCGTGTCCTCTACTGCACAACTAACACTTAACAAGAGCAATCCAGAAAGCAATACTCTTTTTATTATTGATAAAGTCCCCCAGGAAGGGTTTAAATACCGTTGGGGTAACATTTTCTTTTTCATTTGTAGTTGATTTATCTGATTCATTCTTTTTTCTTTAAGTCGCTGGATTACTCCGTGAAGAAGTAAATGTTATCTACCAATATGTTTGAGATAGATCCGGAAGCAAAGACTACTTGAGCCACATTGGCTTTAGCACCATTTGCAAATCCACTTAAGCCTCCACCCGTATTATTTGTAAAGTTCGCTAAAGGGATATCAAGGCTGATCCAGGTACCGCTTTCCAAATCTCCACTGGAAAAAGTAATACCTCCACCTGTATCATCACCGCCGCCGTCAAATGTACCATTGGATCCAAAATCAATCAATTCCAAAGTAATCGAATCCCCGGGGTCTATAGATTCCTCAGTTCGGATATCCACATGTAAAAATGTCATTCCAGAGGCATCGACCGTGGGGTTTGTAAATGATGTTGCCACAAAATTCAGGTTTTCATAGATAATGACATTTTCTACATTTTCTACCAGCTCAATAGCCCCACCAGTTGTAGTTTGCCCTCCAAAAAACCCGTTATAATTATCAACAGGCACATTGGTATAGGCATCACTGAAAATAGAGATAACCGTTGCTGGATTTCTTGTTGGGGTAGGGGCAAATTCAAAACCTCCACTTACAGCCAATAATGCAGATCCTTCGGCTTTCACACCACCAAGGGTAGCCGTAATTTCGGCAGTACCTAAACCAACAGGAGAAAGAACACCTAGTTCACTCACCTGGACTACGTCTACATTTGAAGAATTAAATGTAAAATAGGAAGGTGCTGCAATAACCGTTTCATTTATCCCTGATGCAAGGTTAAAGGTTTGGGTTAGCCCTTCACGTGGAATAAGTCCTTCAATATCAAGGAATGCTTC
>JAHHKH010000155.1 GCA_018679695.1 Maribacter sp. | reverse complement strand
TGCACCTAAACGTGGTACGGTCAAAAAAATAAACAACCGAAAGATTGCAAAACTCGCGAAACTGTCAGGGGCGCCACAATGCAAATTAGCGGGCATTTCGATGAATATCCAGTTGGGCGATGAGATAGAAAAGGGGGAGCTACTCTATAAACTCCACGCCGAAACAAATGGGGAATTGAATTATGCCTTGGAATATTATGAAAATCATGATGATATCATACAAATTGATTAATGGTCAAAAAAGATAAAATATTGATTATAGGTGGCTATGGCAAGGTCGGCTCCGTTGTTTCGGAACGGCTTGCCCGTGAATATCCGTCAAAAGTTATAATTGGCGGCAGAAACTTGCATAATGCAAAAGATTTGATAAATCAAAAAAAGCTGGATGCTACTTGCGCCTACATCGATATAGACAACCAAAAGTTTGAGGAAGTAGATTTTAAATGTGTACACACCGCCATTAGTTGTATCGAAACCATGAACACATCTTTCATTATAGATTGTATTATGAACAAAGTAAATTATACCGAAGTAGGCACCTCGTTCAAAGTCCATCAACGTTTTATTAAACTGTTGGACTATATTGAAAATTCAGAGGCCTTGATAGTTCCAAGTGTGGGATTGGTACCGGGATTGTCCAATATAATTGCGTTCAACGAAGCTAAAAAGTTCGTTCAAATCGATGGCATACATACCTTTGTCCTGTTAGGTACGGGAGAGTCGCATGGTCTTGACGCCGTGCGTTGGATGATGGAAAATACCCTACATCCATTCAAAATAAAATCCGAAGGAAGCTTGGTTTCCGTAAAAGGGTTTTCCAAACCAGAATCAACAAGACTATTAAATGAGAAGCGGAAAAGAGTATTCTATCTGTTCGACTTTTCGGACCATCATGTGATTCGAATATTCACCAAGACGAAATCAAGTGATACGCGTTTAAGTTTTGATTCAAGAATAGTGACTTATCTATTCTATCTATTTCAAAAGTGGGGATTACTCAAATGGCTAAAATATCTAAAACCATCGCTGCTTAAAAAGATATTGGCCTTTATACCCATTGGAAAGGAAAGATTTGGATTGCAGGTCGAAATTTCAGGAAAATATGTCAATGATAAAAAATTAGTTTACAAATGTTTGGTAACAGGACAAGGAGAAGCCTTCACTACTGGTCTGGTGACCAGCTATGCGGCTAAACTTTTATATGAAAACACAAATCAAAAAGGCCTGAAACATATAGAAGAAATATGTGACTTTGCTGAACTCAAAACAATTCTCGAACAGCATAATATTCAATTTCTAAATCAATATAAATCATGAAAAGTATACTCTTCGGACTGCCCGGCAATCAAGAATTTACTGAGTTATTGGCAAAAAAAATGAGTGCTGAAATCGGGGAATGTATGATACGTAAATTTCCCGATGGTGAATCCTATACACGTATCCTTTCCGATGTGAAAGGAAAATGTGTAGTAATGGTCTGTACCCTACACGAACCCGATGAAAAATTGTTGCCGCTTTACTTTTTGAGCCACACGGCCAAGTCATTGGGAGCCATGTGTACCTGTTTAGTGACCCCTTATTTGGCCTACATGCGGCAAGACAAGGTATTTAATGAAGGGGAAGGGGTTACCTCCGCTTTTTTTGGAAAATTGATATCGGGATTTGCGGATAGTATTACCACCATCGACCCTCATTTACACAGAATAAGTTCTTTGGGCGAGGTATACGATATTCCGAACAGAGTCATCCATGCTGCGGACGAAATATCAAAATACATCAAGAAAAACATTCATAACCCCGTGCTGATCGGCCCAGATTCCGAAAGTGAACAATGGGTCTCGGATGTGGCGAAAAAAGCAGGAGTACCTTTTACCGTATTGCAAAAGGTACGCCATGGCGACCGTGACGTTGAAGTTTCCGTGCCCGATGTAGACAAGTATAAAGAGGCCACCCCGGTTTTGGTGGATGATATCATATCTACAGCTCGGACCATGATAGAAACCGTGGAACATTTAAAGAATGCCGGAATGAAACCTCCGATATGTATAGGTATTCATGCCGTGTTTTCCGGAAATGCCTATCAAGATTTATATGATGCCGGTGCGGAGGATGTAATTACGTGTAACACGATTCCCCACCTTTCCAATAAAATTGATTTAAGCGAAGTAATTGCTAAGGAGGTAAAGGAACTGATGCATCTCATATGAAAGGAGTACGATACATATCTATTCTGTGTTTAATAAGCTTTTTGGACGTAAAGGCCCAAAACGATATGCTTATCGAACAATTATCGGATAGATTGGTCATTCGAGAGAATTTTGATAAAAATGGAGCTTTACTCAATATCCAGACCTTTGAAGTTGGGAAAATAAAAGAGTTGGAAGGCTATTACGAAATTGATGTGATTACCGAACTCTTTGATGAAAACAGAAAATCAACGGATAAATATACTACCACATATCGCTGTAAGCCCAATGAGTCCAGCGTTATGGTCATGGTCATTCCTTTTGCGGACCCGAAGTCTAGGCAAACGCAAATCAACTCAAATTCCAAAAATTTTAAGAAGCTCTATGAATTGGAAAACTTAGAGGATATTGAAATTGAAATATCCTTTGATTCCAGTCTTTTGGATTTCTTTGGATCTAAAAGTAAAATAAGGATTTATGACAGGATATTAGATTCCAATGAAAATGTAAAAATAATCAAGTCAAAAATTAATATTAAGGCCTATGTCCTTGGGATAAGGCTAAGAAACTTGGAATACAAGGTAATAGAAAAGTTCACGGACAAAGGCCTGTTATCCTTTCAGGAATTCACTGAAGAAGATGGCAGCTATTTTACGATGACCTATAATT
>JAHHKH010000152.1 GCA_018679695.1 Maribacter sp. | reverse complement strand
CCATCGGCCCCTAGAACCATCGCTGCCAACATTGACCTTCCTGTTGCGATACCTCCCGCAGCAATAATTGGAATCCCAATTTTTTCCTTCACAGCCGGAATCAATACCAAGGTTGTGGTCTCATCCCTACCGTTATGTCCACCAGCTTCAAAACCTTCAGCAACAATAGCATCAACACCGGCTTCTTGCGCTTTAAGTGCGAATTTTACAGAGCTCACCACATGCACGACGGTAATACCATGCTCCTTTAAATATGCGGTCCAAGTTTTTGGATTTCCCGCTGAAGTGAATACTATTTGTACCCCCATTTCAATGATAATATCAATTATTTTATCGATCTCGGGATATAACATTGGTACATTGACCCCAAAAGGTTTGTTCGTTGCCTGCTGGGATTTTTGAATGTGTTCTCGAAGAACCTCCGGATACATACTACCAGCACCGATCAATCCCAATCCACCCGCATTGGAAACAGCGGAAGCGAGGCGCCAACCGCTGGCCCATACCATTCCTGCCTGTATTATGGGATACTCGATTCCAAAAAGTTGTGTGATTCTATTTTGCATTTGATACTGTCTTTTTCGAGCCTCGCGAAAACGCTACAAATAAACTCGTTGGAGAACTGCTAGCCTATATTTGATGACCGCTCTACTCAGTTCAAGGGGGCCTGTTTAACTAAGAAATAACCCCAGATCCCACTAATTCATCCCCGACATACAATGCAACGAATTGGCCTTCAGTGATAGCGGACTGTTTTTCTTCAAAATCAACATAAAGACCATTATCAATTTTATATAAGATTGCCTTTTGTAGGGGTTGTCGATAACGTATTCTTGCCATTACTTCCATCGTTTCATCGGTTTTGAGCGCTAAATCGGTACGTATCCAATGCAATTCCTCATCGGTAACAAATAAAGTTCTTCGATATAATCCAGGGTGCTCTTTGCCTTGACCCGTATAAATTACATTCTCATCCACATCGGTATCGATAACAAACAAAGGCTCTTTTGTGCCACCAACAGCCAATCCTTTTCGTTGGCCTTTTGTAAAGTAATGTGCGCCATGATGTTCACCTACTATTTCACCGTCCTCAATGGCATAACGAGGCTTTTCTGCAAAATAGACCAATTCTTCTTTCTTATCCTTGAAAATGGGTAATACCCTTTGATACTGTTGAATGTTAGCGGGAACTTCCACGATAACCCCTTTTTTAGGCTTGAGTTTTTGCTGGAGAAAATCGGGCAAACGCACCTTGCCAATGAAACAAAGTCCTTGTGAGTCTTTCTTATCTGCTGTAATCAAGTCATTGTCCGAAGCAATTTGTCGAACCTCAGGTTTTGTCAATTCCCCGATCGGGAAAAGTGTTTTCGACAATTGTTCTTGTGAGAGTTGACATAGAAAATAAGATTGGTCCTTATTATTGTCTATACCCGATAAGAGTTGATAGGTTTCACTACCGTCTTCATTCATTAGGGTTCCTTTTCTACAATAATGCCCAGTAGCCACATAATCAGCACCGAGTTGCATGGCTATTTTCATGAATACATCGAACTTTATTTCCCGATTACATAGAACATCAGGGTTTGGTGTTCTCCCTTTTTCATATTCATTGAACATATAGTCAACAATACGCTCCTTATATTCTGCACTTAAATCAACCGTCTGAAAAGGAATACCCAGTTTCTCAGCAACAATCAATGCATCATTACTATCTTCCAACCACGGACATTCCTCGGATATGGTCACCGAATCATCATGCCAATTTTTCATGAAAAGACCAATAACCTCATATCCTTGCGCTTTCAAAAGAAACGCGGCCACACTCGAATCAACTCCTCCGGAAAGTCCGATAACTACTTTTTTCATTATATCCTAAACCAGTTTACAAAAGTACAAAATAGGTCTTGAAGAACGTCTAGCTATCCAAAACTAGACCTACAACGATTATTTTGTTAAACTTTTTACAATTTTTATTAAACAAAAAGAACCTTTTATATATTTGACCATCTGAAAAATAGAAAACAATTTAATTAGTAACCTTTAAAACCTCTAATAATGAAAGTAAAAAACAGAATTTTAAATGTATTGAGTTTATTGCTCATGACGGCGTTCGTGCTATCATGTTCAAGTGATGATGATAATAACGGGCCTGACCAGATGGAAGCCGAACCTGGAATGGTTGATGAAATTAACATCGTAGAAGCTGCACAGGCCACAGGTGATCTGAGCAGTTTAGTAGCTGCTTTGGCAAAAGCGGATGAAAGTGCAAACAATGACCTAATAGCCACCTTAGCTGACGAAACAGGTACATTTACCGTTTTAGCACCGACAAATGATGCTTTTGCGGATCTTTTGGCGAGATTAGACGGCTTTGATTCCCTAGATGATTTTAATTCAGAACAATTACAAGACCTATTAGCAAGCATCCTGACATACCATGTCGTTGCAGGTGCTGCTGTAGCCTCCACTGATTTGTCTGAAGGACAAGAAGTTACTACTTTTCAAGGAGAAATTTTAACTGTAGGTCTTACTGGTGGGGTTACTTTTACAGATGCAGCCGGTGAAGCTGCCACCGTTACTGCGGCTGATGTAGAAACTAGTAATGGTATAGTTCATTTAATAGATAAGGTATTATTGCCACAATCTGCGTTAGATGCTTTAAGTGATGTACTTTTAGTTTCTATTACCGATTTGGCCATTGCAACGCCAGGATTGGAAAATCTAGTAGCTGCCTTAGTTGCTGCCGATGGTGATTTACCTACTGTTTTGGCAGGTGACGGACCCTTTACGGTATTTGCGCCAACCAATGATGCGTTTGCCACATTCTTGGCTGATAATAATTTTGCTGATTTAAGTGCAGTTCCTGTAGATGTTCTAACTCAAGTATTATTGAACCATGTAGTAAGTGGCACGAACTTATCTACTGATTTAACCACAGGTTATGTATCAACACTATCAACAGCGGGAGCTGGAGGCAACAATCTAAGTATGTTGGTTGATACTTCGAATGGCGTTAGCTTAAATGGCGTTTCAAGCGTTAGTGCAGCAGATAACAAAGCAATTAATGGTGTAGTTCATATTGTCGATGCCGTTATAGGATTACCTAATATAGTAGACCATGCAGTAGCAAATAGCGATTTAACTGAATTAGTGGGAGCATTGACAACTGGAGGCAATACAACCTTTACCGATTTGCTTTCGGATAGCACTACCGATTTTACTGTCTTTGCACCTGTAAATGCTGCTTTTACTGCATTTACTAATCCAAATGCAAACGACTTGGATGCCATACTTTCCAATCATGTGATTGCGGGAGCAGCAGCTTTCTCTAGTGGTTTAACAAACTCATATGTTTCTACAGCCGCTACAAATGCAGATGGCGATAATCTAAGTATGTATATCAACACTGATGATGGGGTTACTATTAATGGAACAAGTAACGTGGCAGCTGCTGATATAGTTGCTACTAACGGAGTAATCCATGCCGTTGATGCTGTGATCGATTTACCAACTGTTGTTACATTTGCCGCTGCGGATGCCACTTTTGCTCCGCTTGTAGCCGCCTTAACAGAGGGCACACCAGATACTGACTTTGTTTCAGTACTGAATGGAGCCGGTCCTTTTACAGTATTCGCGCCAACCGACACTGCCTTCCAGGCATTATTGGACAGCAACATGGATTGGACTAGTGTAACTGATATCGACGCAACCTTACTGACTTCAGTTTTGAACCATCATGTGGTAAGTGGAAATGTTCGATCAGAAGATCTAACCGATGGTATTGCCCCAGCCACTTTAGAAGGTGATGCAATAACAATTAATCTTCCTGGAACAGGTGATAATATTGCCGATGTAACAGATGGAGCTGGTAATACTGGAATTGGGATTGTAGTTGTTGATGTTCAAGCCAACAATGGTGTAATTCATGTCCTTAATCAAGTCATGATTCCAGACACTACGAATTAAGAATTTACAATTCGATGAAATAGAAAAGCCGCAGATTGCGGCTTTTTTTTGTGATTAATTCTTCTGATGAGCAATACTCGAAATATTATTTTGTTAAACTTATTTTAATTTTTATTAAACAGAAATAACTTTTTGTATTATTGTTTATGTATTAGACAGAAACAATAAACAATTTGAGATTTGATTTCAAAAAGTTTAAGGTTCAATCCTTTTTGAAGTCCCTTAAACCCCACTTCGCAATCATTTTAATAATTAGTAACTGTTTCAAATAATTTTTTAGACAATTTAATTACTAAAAACACACTATTATGAAAAATGTAATTCTACTCAGAAGATTTTTGTTCTTGGCAGTTTTATCATTGTTTATCGTATCCTGTGACAAGGATGAAAATGATGAGCTGGCCAAAAACGATGACCAATTGAACATTGTTCAGACAGCTGCAAGCGAGGAAGTCTTAAGCTCTTTGGTAGCAGCATTGGCAAAGGCAGATGAAAAAGAAGGAACGGATTTAATAACAACCTTAAGTGGTGATGGACCCTTTACGGTTTTTGCCCCTACCAACGAAGCATTTACTGCATTATTAGGTTCCCTGGATGGTTTTGATTCCCTTGAGGATTTCGATACTGATGAAGAGAAAGATCTTTTGGCAACAATTCTTACCTATCATGTTGTAGCCGGGACTGCTGCCAAATCAACTGATTTAAGCAATGGACAAAAAATAGAAACCTTTCAAGGTGAAGAGGTTACAATTAATTTAGAGGGTGGGGTTTTCATTCAAGATGCTACCGATTCCGATGCATCTGTGGTCATTGCCGACGTAATGACAAGTAATGGAGTTGTGCACGTTATCAACAAAGTTCTATTACCTCAAGCTATCATTGATGCCCTGAATAGTGATGATGAGGAGGAGGAAGATGAATCAGGAACATTGGTTGATATCGTTGTAGGAACTGAAAGCCTTTCAATTTTAGAGGCTGCTGTCCTTAAAGCTGAATTGGCAGAAACACTAAGTAGCGAAGGTCCTTTTACGGTATTTGCTCCATCTGATGATGCTTTTGTGGCACTATTGAATGTTTTGGGTGATGACTACAACAGTTTGGATGACTTTGATACAGAGGAAGAATTGATGTTGTTGAAAGATATTCTTCTTTATCATGTATTGGCAGCGGAAGTCAAAGCTAGTGATCTTAGCGAAGGTTCAGTGCCGACTGCCCTGACCGATAATTCAATTCATGTAATTGCCTCGGAGGATACTTTCGTAATAGGTGATGCTTCTGACGTTGATGCCAATATTACCGGTACCGATATTATAGCTTCCAATGGTGTTGCACATACCATTGATAAAGTGTTATTACCGCAATCAGCTATTGACTTCGTCGCTAGTCTAACATTAAAGACCATTGTTGAAATCGCAGTTGCCACCGATGATCTAAGCCTATTGGTGGGCGCTTTGCAACAGGCCAATGCAGGATTGGTTGAAACCTTGGGCGGTGACGGACC
>JAHHKH010000149.1 GCA_018679695.1 Maribacter sp. | reverse complement strand
GAGGATGTGAAAAACAAGAAAGTGAATTTGTTGTTTTTTGGCAACTTCCATAAAATGAAATTGACAGATTATGAATGGGCAATTCAGGAATTGGTCAAAGACAAGGAGTATATTTATAGTAGCCTTACCAAAGATCTTTACTTCTTAGGATTGGTGTTAAACAGAAAATACAATATCCTAAGATATACCTATACTATATTTATGGTTGGCATTGTGGTTTCGGTCATTGCATTTGCCATTGCATTCCACTATTTTGGTCCAGAACGAATGATGACCGGACAATAGGTTGAAATCATTTACCAAGCTAAGCCTTTAGCTCTTCCATTAGGTCTTCGTAGGTATATGTTTGCTTGGTCTCCTCCCCTTTTTTATAAAGGATTTCGGCGCGTATCGCCTTAAGTCCGGTAACACCCTGTAAACCATCAAGCTCAACAATTTCAATATTATTCGTAAAATACCCTTTTGATTTTAAGAAGCTGATATATCTAAGGTATTCCAACTCGTCCTTTTTCTGGGAATATACGATTGAGAGCTTTCCTGGTTGGGTCAAACGTTCATTGGTCCCTTTGATGTAAGACTTATCAATCCGCTTTTTGATTACCTCATAACGAGCATTATAGGTGCCATCAACATCGAAACGTTTTTCATCCATTCGAAAGCGAATGGAAAGCGATGTACTATAAACCAACATCAACGAAGCAACATCCAAGGGTACGGCCAAATCAGGCTTCAAGTTGTAATGGGTATTTTCCATCTCACACATTACCTGTAATTGCCATAACCTTAAATTGCTCAAGTATAAAGGATTGAATGGCAATTGACCTGAAATAGAATCGCCGATATACATATTATGTTCAACACCATCGGTCTTATAACGCTCAAAATAATGTGGGAACATTTCCTGGGCATCTTCCTGACGTTGATCTATGACCATTGCCAGTTCTTTGTTGATGCGCATTACGCTTTCATCATAATTTTTACGATGGTCATAATACGATTCCGTACTGCTATCGATCGCCTCCTCATAGGCCGCAATCAAATCCTTCAATTCTTCATCGTTTGCTTTTAAATGGTCAAATACCGCAAGTACTTCCTCTTTCACAAAATCGAAAATGGCTTGTTCACTATTGGTATTCAATACCTCTTTGATTTCTTCAAGAAGATTGTTTATACGATACAAAAGTTCCTCGTAAATAGGCAACTTATATTTCTCCCAAGCTCTTGATATAATTGTATTTATCGTCGACAATTGAATCATTAAATCTTTCTGGATGCCAGAATTACGTGCCTGCGACGAGTCCTTGATATCAATTTGGCCGTAAAGCGGGTATACATCCTTAAAAACCACTTCATTGAAAGAAGGCTGCTTACCGTCAATTTGATCATCGATAAATCGTTTGGCCTCTTCCCTGAATTTCCAGTAAACCGAGGAATGTACCGTAGTACATTCATGTTGTATAATGGCATCGATCAAGTTTTCCTCCTCCGCAGCGGAACGCAAAACCGCAGTTACGATAAAAGGCATAATATCCTCCAATTTCTGCGCATTTACCGTATTAAGTTCATTGACGTTTGTAGAAACCAATTCAAGAACACCCAATAATTGACCTTCATTGGCAATGGGCGCAAATATGGCACTTTTTATACCTTGTTCCTTTAAGCCTTTATAAGGTGCCAATCCTCCGGACATTTCATAATACTTATCAACATTTGAAATGGCAAAATACTTTTTCTCTTTGAGTAATTTACTGTACGACCCGTGGCAAAGTGCATCACTACAAGATTGCATTTCTTTATTGTGCAGTAGGTAGCTATTCATATGCTTGCCATGCACCTTCTCAAATTTGTTATCGTTGGGATTGTAGGTTACGAAACCGACATTTATATCAAGAATATTAAAGAATGATCTAAAAATACCTTGTAGGTTCTCAACAAAATCATCACCTGCCCGCTTGTCATTTGAAATTAAGTTCGATTTTATCTCAGAGATGGCATGCTCCGTGGTCGCATCGAACATATTGGAGATTACGAATCCTTTGGAAATAAAACTACCAGGTGGAATCTTTTCTTTCCAAACCTCAATATTATCCAAATTCTCCAATAATTCATCAACATCGGCTTGGGTCAATTCCTTAGCTTTATCGGTTGGGATCAGGTCAATAAAATCAGCATTGTAAAGAATTCGATAATGCTTCATTACCCCCTTCCCATCAGGAATATCGTAATACAATGGGCGTTTAAAATCGAGTTTGAACCCATAATAAAAATTCAATATTACCGTACAGCCCATTATGTAACTAAGCTCCTCGGGCACGCCCCGGACCTTTAATTCAAAATCCTCCCCTGCTGCCGCCAGAATTTCTTCAAAGCGTTCAGAGCCATTGAAGGTTATATCATAATAAGGCAAGGAAGCTACCTTGATTTCATTTCTGGTAAGTACACTCGAAAAAGAATCCTGAAGAATGATCTTTATGACCTTTTCGTGTTTCTTAAGTAACGCTACGTCTGTAAAACCTTCCCTAAGTTCAGGGTACGGTTCTTGTACTTCTAATACATATTTAGCCCGTTGTGCCAAAAACTCATCCTCACCTTCGGCCATACGGTCGTATTCTTCCAACAATTTGTGGAAACTGATATAACGTTGCAACGGAAAATCCTCATTGTATATTTTACCCATACCTTTTCCTTGGTCTGCTTAGGACCTGTAAAATTACAAAATATGAATTAAACTTTTGTTTGGGTATATTTTAGGGTATTCCCCGTTTTTTTGGATATTTATACAAAAATCATGCATGTCGTATAATTACAGGTTGTCAAGAGCGTACAAGAATGCCAAAGTGGTGCCATTTGATGATACCTCAAAGTTTATACTTTTTAGCGATTGCCATAGGGGGGACAATAGTTTCGCCGATGAATTTGCCAATAATAGGAACATTTACTTCCATGCATTAAAACACTATTACAACGAGGGTTTTCAATACTGTGAAATTGGCGATGGGGACGAACTTTGGGAGAACCGTTCCTTTGAACCTATTTTTGAGGCCCATAAAAACGTTTTTCAGCTTTTGCGTAAGTACCATATAGGAAATAGGTTGCATATGCTTTGGGGCAACCACGATATGGTGTACAAGGACGAGGCTTATGTTAAAAAACATCTTTGGAGTTATTTTGAACCCATTGATGAAAAGGACAAGGAACTTTTCGAGGGCATTAGCTACAATGAAGGGGTAGTGCTTAAACACAAAGACACCCAACAAGAACTTTTTTTAACCCATGGACATCAAGCCGATTGGTGGAACTATACCTTCTGGCGTTGGGGGCGATTCCTTGTACGTGTTCTATGGAAGCCACTGCAGGTCTGGGGCATTGCAGATCCTACGAGCCCTGCAAAGAATTATAAGGAACTGATCAAGGTAGAACGTCGAATAAAAAGATGGATGTTAAGCAATAAACTTTTGATTACCATCGTAGGACACACGCACAGGCCCCGTTTCCCGGAGCCCGGGGATATTCCTTTTTTCAATGACGGAAGCTGTGTTCATCCCCGCAGCATTACTGGGATTGAAATTGAAAATGGAACCATATCCCTTATAAAATGGCAAATTGCCACCAAGGATGATGGCACTTTGCAAATTGTACGTATTCTGTTGGAAGGACCTCAAAAACTAATCGACTATCAAGAAGCCTTGGATTAAGGCGTCCAACGAATACAATCCAGGAAACTTGCTATTGGGTAGCCAGTTTAAAGTTTACAGGGATACTGTAAGGTACTGTTACAGCTCTACCCCTTTGCATACCCGGAGTCATTTTTGGCAATGAACCTACGATACGAGCTGCTTCTTTTTCCAATCCTGGGTCTGGGCCCCTAGTTCTAATACGATCAATATGTCCTTTGGAATTGATAGCGAATTGAACAAATACCCTCCCTTGAATACCCATTTCGGCAGCAATCTGCGGATAGCGGAATTCTTTTACAATATGTTCTTGGATTTTCTTTTGGAAACAGGCCTTACGCGCGGCATTACCCTTGGCGCTTTCGCAACCAGGATAAACAGGTACATTCTCAATAATGGCAAATGGAACTGAAATTTCCTCTTCTTCTTCACCTACCTCAACATCATCAACATCAACTACTTCCTCGATTACTTGTTCCTGACTAGATTCCGTACTCTCGATCACGGTTTCCTCTATTTCAGCGGCATCCTCAACAACTTCAATAATCTCTGGAGCAGATGGTGGAGGAGGAGGTGGCGGGGTTTTGATCTGTTCGGTAACAGGAACGTCTTCTTTAAGTTCCTCGACCACGTTCATCATTTCCACAATCTCATCATTTTTTGGATATGATTTATATTCCAGAGCCCTCCACGTGAGAAAAAGGACAAGGGTTAGGCCAATTACAAAATAGAGGCCACTATTTCGATTTAAATCAACATTGGGATTCTTTTTGACTTGCATGACTATTGCTTTATGAATTACTCAAAAATACTGCTGTTCTAGGCCATTAAATATGATATATATCAGTTTTAAGGTCGGTATTTAGCAAATTGATAATATTTCAATTATATTTTATCGATTTGCTAATTCGGCCTAATATTCGCAGTATTTACATCAAAATCCTGCGATATATTGAGTAAAATTGGATCTTTAGCCATTGACCGGTAGAATAATCTTTGATTCTTTCATTCTTAAGGTTACCAGTGGTATAATAAAAGGGGGCAATTTGGTCTTTAAATGGCCAAAAATGATGAAAAAGTCAGACAGCGGACCCTTCGGCCCGCTGTTGGCTAATTCAACAAATCATATAACTTGGCACTACCTACTACATTGGCGCAAGTAAAGCCTCATCAAAGTCAATGCCGTCTATTGGTTTCAGAATTTCCTGCTCATGATCCCATTCAATACGCCTACCCAGTTTATAAGAAAGTCCGGCCATATGCGAGGAAATGGCCTCTTCAAAACCTTCTTTGATACCACAGCTAACCTTACCGCCGTTACGTGCACTACTTAGCCATTCGCGCATATGCAAGAAGGTAGAATCTACCCGTGCACCATTAATATAAGTCCACATAAGACCTTTATCTGCAAAATATTGCGAAGTGGCCGATGCTACGGCATCTGGTGAAGAGGCACCGGGATTGTACTGGTAAATGGGTACTGCCGGACTCATTTTATCGGCTTCGACCATATCCGCATAGCGTGTAGATCTACCATCGGGCCAAATCGTCAATCGGTTTCCCAACTCCATGGTACCATCGTGTCCCATGAGCACTGTTGGCCGATTGAATCCGTTGCCCAGGGTTGCACTATAAACAAAGGTCATTCCCTTTTCCTTACCTGCCCTTTGGCTGGTTCCAGTGCTATAATTGGGATATTCCATGTTTACCTGCAGTACGTCAGGTACATCGCGCCCATCCCTATGGGTATAAATTCCCCCTGAAGTCATAACAGCATCCGGAATCCCCATATC
>JAHHKH010000147.1 GCA_018679695.1 Maribacter sp. | reverse complement strand
TGCGCCGGTCGTCAGCGGAGTGCAAGCACTCCCTGTTACCCCTCGACTTGCATGTGTTAGGCCTGCCGCTAGCGTTCATCCTGAGCCAGGATCAAACTCTTCATCGTTGATTCTTATATAATGTAAGCAACCAACTTCCCGAAAAATCATACGATCCCGTCCCTCGATTCAAATTCTATTTCTATATAAGGTACATCAAAATGTACACATACGCTGTCTTTACAATATTCCAATGAACTTCAATAAAAGAAAAAAAACGAACCCCATAAGGGCCATCCCTTTTCAACGCCCCTTGACCATAGCCCCAAAGCGGGTGCAAATATAAGATGGTTTTTTTCTTTACACAATACCAAAATCATTTTTTTTTCAAACCTTTAAATAAAAATAACGTAACCCGCTGAATAGCAAGAAGCAATGCATGTTAAAAAAGTGGCTTTATGTATTAAACCAAATCTTTGGGCTTATTTATATCACCAACTCCTTTATCCAATGAGAGTGGCACATTATACCTAAACTATTGTTCGTAAAAAGAGCTTTTCCGAGATATAGGAATTTGAAAAAAACATCCCATTATGCTAAGGGATTGGTTAGGCCATGCATCTTGAACACGCTACCGCTCTTCAAGATGCGGTCTCACTAAGAGAAGAAGTTCCAAACCAATCCAAAGCGAATCACAAAGTCACGATAGGGATAGTTTGGTGCCGAGTAGAAGTTATATCCGCTGAACGATGAATTAAAATGTTCTGCCTTCAAATAAATACGTGTTTGTTGAATTTTAGCATTAATGAAAAAATCGAACATAGGAAAACCACCCAGTTCTTCATTGTTCTGAATATAAAATTCCACCAGTACTGGATTATAGGCATCCATAGTATAGGATGTGAAATACTTAAAGGTCACTCCAGTTTGTAAATACATGGCCTTCTTAAACACATCGGAAGAAAAGTACAAGGTATTCCGGGTTACCAATTGAGGTACATTGAGTACAACATTACTTTGCGAAACATTTTGATACATTATCGTATTGCTCAATGCAAAGCTCCCCACTTTAAACTCTTTTTTGTACTTGACCTTAATATGGTTGACACTATTGCCTTCTTGAAAGGGTTTAATAGTGGCCTGCTCCTGATTTTCCACTAACTCCTGACCTGGGTCCGCACCAAAATAGGTATAGTTGTCAAGTGTAGTATACTTTGCAGTAAGGTCTCCCCATTTTTTTGAGTCATAATGAAACTGAAGGCTATTCACTTTTTCATTTTCAAAATCCGACGTGTTCTGCCAGTTGTAATTTTCATATTCGCTCTGATATAATAAAAAATTAAAATCAGGCAGTCTTGCCGATGAGTGCAATGAAAAATCAATTTTATTATTCTCATTGAAACGATAACTGGCTGAAGCGTCAAGAATGTTACTGGTTAAATTACCGGAAAGCGTATACTTTCCGCTGCCCTTAACTAAAAACCCCCCGATAATCTTCGAATATTTGGCACCTAGGCTTATTTCATCCCCTTTTAATTGACTTTGTATTTGCTGACCATCGGGAGTGACCAATAAACTATTGAAGAAATAATCATAATTATAAAGGCTTATACTGCCCTGCAATCTTCCTAAAGTTGTATTGTAGAACTCAGCATGGACTTCATTGAACATGGCTTTTAAATTCGCCTTATCATTTACCGGAGAGATAAAAACAGATCCAAAATATTCATTTGGTGTGGTTTGTTTGTACTGGTAATACTTTGTTTCATAATTAAATGTATGCCCTAAGGCCAAAGAGGTTTTTTCTATATCGCTAGAATCTTTTTTTGACCTGAGCAGTTTATATTGATGTTCCAAATAATACCGTTTTCCCAAAACCTTGTTATCCCCATTATCACTTGGGGTAAATCGCGTATCAACTCGGGAACGATCAATAAAATCCTCATCACCGGACTCGAACTGCTCTTCCTTGAATAGCAGACCCCCATTTTCCTCGGCCTCTAATTTTTGTGCTGCGATGTGTGCTCGTAGGCTATAACGCCCATTTTTTGAAATATAATTGGTCGTGGCCCTAAAACTACCCGATTGTGTTTGATCAACTTGATATTTACCCAAGGAACGAAACCCTTTAAAAGCCAACGAGAAATTAAAACGTCGCGAAGTATTGAATGTTAGCAAGGCATCCAATAACTGTCCTTGTTCAAGAGTTGTCTTAAAGAACAGATCGGTCATTGGAGTCGCTACATTATAATAATCAATATCCTCAATCTCAAAATAACCATAATGTTTGGCCTTGGCCCCTAATAAGGGGTAGAAATGGTTCCGTTCAAAATCAACACCTAACTTATTGTAAGGTTGCCCAATATTGGCAAAAGGCATAAGTTCAAAATTGTCCTTTCGCAAATAATTGTATTTGTATTCCTTCTGAATGGTCAAGGTAGTATCTAAATAGGTCGTATCACGCGCATGCGATACAATCTTATAATCCTTAATGGTGATTTCCTTAGCAGCCGAAGTTGGATCTTTCTTATTTAACTTCTTCTTTAATTTTGTAGTATCAAGTTTTCTGCTAGACGGAATGGAGTCTACCTGTGCATGGAGTAATGGACAACTTAATACAAAAAGTAGTAGGAAAAAGTATTTCATAAAAAAGCTTACCGGACAAAGTTAATTTTTTTGTTCCTAATATAATGTGAAAGTTTTTACAACAACTCTTAATTGGGCAACACTTCACCGTATTCGATATCGGTGATTGAAACAAAAAAATTATATTCGTCAAAAAATCAGTATCAACCCCATATG
>JAHHKH010000113.1 GCA_018679695.1 Maribacter sp. | reverse complement strand
CCCTTGAAAAGGCATTTAAAGATGTGGAATACGTTTATCACTCAGCTGCCCTCATATCATTTGACCCAGGCCAATACAGAAAATTAAAAAAGGTGAACTCCAAAGGCACTATGAACATTGTTAATCTATGCTTGTTTTTCAATGTTAAAAAGCTTTGTTATGTTAGTACAATAGGGGCGATCGGAAGTAGCGACAAGGGAATTAAAGCTAATGAGGATAATGATTGGACAGGGAAAGAAGCCAATGTTTATGCATTGACCAAGCAAAGGGCAGAAATGGAGGTTTGGAGAGGCTCCCAAGAAGGTTTAGCTGTTGTAATAGTAAATCCCGGAGTTATTATCGGACCCGGATTTTGGGATACAGGAAGCGGAAAACTTTTTAAAATTGCCAATAAGGAGTTTAGATATTACCCCCCAGGAGGTACAGGCTTCATAGCGGTATGCGATGTCGTTAAAATGATGGTCTCCTTAATGCATGCCAACATTGTAAATGAACAGTTTATCGCTGTCAACAAGAATTTAACCTATAAGAATATTTTAACTAGAATTTCAGGGCAATTAGGAAAAAAGGCACCTACCAGGGAGTTAAAAAACTGGCAATTAAAAATTGGCCGACTTCTCGATTATGTCAAGAATGTTCTAACTAAAAATGAGAGGAAAATCACAAAAAAAACAATCTATTCCCTGAGGCATCGGGAGATTTACGATAATCAAAAGATCATTAACGCTATTGACTTTAAGTTTGAGCCATTGGACAAGTCCATTGCTTTCAGCTGTAAGATTTTCAAGGAAGAGAATCCTTAGTATTTGTTGATTCAGTCCTTTTAAATGGACTGTTCTTCAGTTTAACCTGTAGTTCCACACTATCTTTAATTCTTTTGGCCTCGGTTACTTCCTTTTCCTCTGCTTCAAGCTGCTTTTCAATTTCAATATACATAGCTTCATACTCATTAGGTAAAGAGGCATAATATCTGTCACTTGTTACAAATTGCAAGCTATCAATTCCATATTCGGAAAAAATGAAGCTAGTTGGTTCAATCTTATTATCGTGAAAAACAGAAATATTTGTAGATTTAGCCGAATTTAATATGGTCATATCCTTTAAGATATTGATCATCTTCTCCTTCGGAATTAAATCCTCTGGTTTTTCCATTAGTTTTTCACCACATGAAATTAGAAGTACTGCCAATCCTGTTATTAATGCATATTTCATAACTATCTATTGAATGTTAAGCGTTTTGCATTTCGAAAATCCGAAAACTGACCCTTCTCATAGGCAAGATGCCCATTGACAAAGGTGTGCGATACTTTTGATTTAAACGAACTTTCATTAAAAGGAGACCACCCGCATTTGTACGCGATATTGTCTTTCGTTACCTTCCAAGAATCGTTGAGGTCCACAATCGCCAAATCCGCATAAAATCCTTCCCTTATATAACCTCTATTCTTTATCTGGAACAGTTTTGCAGGATTGTGACACATCTTTTCCACTATTTTTTCCAAAGATATTATACCATCGTGATATTTTTCCAGAATCGCCGGTAAGGCATGTTGAACCAATGGTCCACCCGAAGGGGCAAGTGTATAAACATTATTTTTTTCTTCCAAGGTATGGGGGGCATGATCTGTTGCTATAATATCAATTCGATCATCTAATAATGCTTCCCAGAGTTTGCTTCGATCCTCGGCTGTTTTTACAGCAGGATTCCACTTTATCAATGTCCCTTTTGTATCATAATCGGTATCGGCAAACCACAAATGATGAATACAGACCTCAGCGGTTATTCTCTTTTGCTCTAAAGGGATATCATTTCGAAACAAATCTGTTTCAATACCCGTTGATAAATGGAATACATGAAGTCTTGCCCCTGTTTTCTTGGCCAAGGCAATGGCTTTTGAAGAAGACAGATAACAAGCCTCGGCACTGCGTATCAATGGATGATACTTGATCGGAATATCATCGCCGTACTGTTCCTTATAAATGGTCAAATTTCGTTTTATGGTCGTCTCATCCTCACAATGTGCCGAAATCACCAGTTCTGTGTTTCTAAATATCTTTTCAATGACCTCTTCATCATCAACCAACATATTTCCGGTAGAGGATCCCAAAAACAGTTTAACACCCGAACATGCATTCTTATCCAAGCGTTTCAATTCCTCCAAGTTATCATTGGTGCCCCCAAATAAAAAAGAATAATTGGCGAATGAAGTAGTTGATGCACGAGTAAACTTATCTTCCAATTTTTCTATAGTAGTCGTCTGGGGATTTGTATTGGGTTGTTCCATAAAGCTAGTAATACCACCAGCAACAGCTGCCCTACTTTCGGTGGCAATATCCCCCTTATGGGTGAGCCCAGGTTCTCTAAAATGTACCTGATCATCAATAATCCCCGGGAATACATAATTACCTTGAACATCGATCATTTTGGCATTATCACTACTGATATCCCTGTCGATCTTAACAATCAATTCATTATTGAGCAAAATATCACTTTCCAATATTTTGTTCTCATTGACCACTTTTGCATTTTTGATCAGGATCTTACCCATAATCAGAATTTATTTTTTTGGAAAATACTTTTTAATTTCATTTTCATTACACCAAATATGGCCTCGCTGATAATTGAAGAGCTCATTTTGGATTTACCCTTGACCCTATCCCTAAAAATAATCGAAATCTCCTCAATCCTATACTTTTTTAGATATGCCCTAAACTTCATTTCAATTTGAAAAGCATAACCGACAAACCTGATCGAATCCAGATTTATATTTTCAAGTACGTGTCTTTTATAACAAACGAATCCGGCAGTTGGATCATGTACCTTCATTCCGGTAATCAATTTTACATAAATAGAAGCCCCATATGATAGTAAAACACGATACAAGGGCCAGTTTATTACATTCACCCCTTTTTTATAGCGTGAACCCACGGCTACATCAGCCCCATTTTCACAAGTTTTAAGTAAGCGTAGTAAGTCTGATGGGTTATGTGAGAAATCTGCATCCATCTCAAAGATAAAATCATATTTTCTTGCAATTGCCCATTTAAAGCCGTGAATATAAGCCGTGCCCAATCCCGTCTTTTCTTTGCGCACTTCTAAAAACAATTCCTCCGGGAACTCCTTCTGCATAACCTTTACTTGATCAGCAGTACCATCTGGTGAATTGTCATCAACAATAAGCACGTGAAATTCTTTCTTTAAATCAAAGACAGCTCTAATGATGGCATCAACATTTTCAATCTCATTGTAGGTGGGTATAATGACCAAACTGCCTGACATATACTTGAATGAATTTCAACAAAAATAGTGTTTTAAAAGCTCTGGAAGAATTTGACTTTGCTATTTATCTTTTTTTTAAAGCTTTCTACAAGGGCCATAATTTGTAATTTTGTGCCCATCCAATAATCAGCAATGCATTTGAAATTACCAAGGCTTTTTTTATACCTTTTAGGTTCTATATTGATTCTAAACCTTTTTCAGGCGCATCTTACCGAGCTCATCTTTGACGAGGCCTATTATTGGCATTACGCCAAAAAAATGGCCTGGGGTTATTTTGATCATCCTCCTATGGTGGCTTTTATGGTAAGACTAAGTGGACTGTTCCTTGAAGGTGAATTGGGTGTTCGTCTGGTCAGCTGTATATTATCCATAGGTACATATATCTTGTTATGGTTTGCGATTGATAATCCCAAGAAAGAAAAATTTATTCCTCACTTTTTTGTACTTGTGTTTTCAATGACCCTACTAAATGCGTATGGCTTTTTTACTTTGCCAGATACGCCATTACTGTTCTTTACTGCCTTATTCTTATTGGTTTATAAACATTTCCTGAAGTCCCCTTCTTTTCTGTTGGCCCTTGTATTGGGTATTGTTATGGCTGCACTCATGTACAGCAAGTACCATGCTGTATTGGTCATTTTCTTCGTGCTATTATCGAACTTGAAACTCCTATTCAATAAATATGCTTGGATGGCCGTTGCCATATCGCTCATTTGTTATATACCCCATTTTTTATGGCTTTATGAGAACGATTTTGTAGCGATAAGATATCATCTCTTTGAACGGCCAAATGCGGCTTACGACTTTAACAAATACACCCTGGGTTATTTGGTGAATCTTATGGCCATTTTTGGGCTTACTTTTCCTTTAATCTACTACGCATTATTTAAAACCGGGTCAAAGGACGAATTCATTAAAGCACTCTTATATTTGGTATTTGGAGTTCTGGTCTTCTTTTTTGTCTCTAGTTTTAATAGAAGGGTCCAGACCCAATGGATAATCGTTATTTGTATCCCGGTTGCCATATTGGTCTTTAACTTCATGATGGAAAATGGGATTGTTCGCAAATGGATTTATCGACTGGGAATTATCAATATAGCGGTTATCCTATTTCTGCGGGTAGGCCTGATTTATCCGTCCTTATTTCCGGTTCATTATGAATCCCATGGCAATAAGGCATGGATGGAGGAAATACAATCAAAGGCGGACGAAAACCCTGTGGTATTTGAAAATTCTTATCGAAATGCGCCTATGTATGCCTTTTATACTGGTAAAACATCGTACTCATTGAATAACATAAATTACAGACAAAACCAATATTCAATAGACGATTCAGAAAGGAATGTTCAAAATAAAAAGGTTCTTTATGTTTCAAAATACCTGGACGATCCCTATCGGGAATTTACTTTTCCAAAGCTAAATGGAAGTATATATTATGCACATTTTATGGATGATTTTGAATCTTTCCGAAAGCTCAGATGTTTTATGGACAAAGAAAGTTTTGTATTGAATGATGAAGAACATATTGTAAAAATATTCAATCCATACAATGACAATATTGCACTGAATAAATTGCAATTTGCAATAGCCTTTTTAAATGGCTCCAAACAGTTCGAAGAGCTTGTGCCAATCAAGATGGTCCCTAAGGATAATCACTTATTGGAACTTAAATCAAATGATACCACACTTTTTACGTTTAAGTTGCCAAAACCAAAAAAGATTGATTCGCCGAGTTATTTTAAAATAGTAATTTCAGAGAACGGATTGCGTCACGGATTAAATAGCGAAACGTTCAAATTAAATTAATGGAACCCATTCTTAGAAATATTGCTGGCATCGATTGGATTACCATACTGATTTTTCTTAGTCTATTTTTCGTGGTTTTGGCAAAGGGTGCTTTTTACACCAGATTCTTAAATTTCATTATTCTCCCTTTCAACAACAAGTACATTTTCATGTACAATAAAAAAGAAATACTGCTGAATTGGTTTAATCTGTTTTTTGGTCTATTTCTTATCATCAACCTTTCGCTGTTCTTATATCTTGGCATGGAGCTTTGGACTGGGTCAGCCCCAAGTTCTGCCATCTTGGTTTTCCCATTGATAATGGGTTCAATAGTGCTTTTTCTATTTATAAAACTAGCACTTCAATTAGGCAATGCTCTCATCTTTGGAATCCAAAAAACAATAACTGAGGTAATTTTTAAGAAATTGTCCTATTTCAACTATAGTGGATTGATCATGTTCGTGGCAAATGTGGTCCTAGCCTATATCGCAAAAGAATCAAAAGTTGTATTTTATGTAGCGATTTCATTAATTCTTTTGGCAAATGTAATTGGTTGGATAACCATTCTAAGGAATCATCAAAAATACATAACAAGTAACTTTTTCTATTTTATTTTGTACCTTTGCGCTCTTGAAATTGCACCGTTTATCATCATCGGAAGCTTTTTAAAAGACTAGGATTTATGAAAATAAAGACGATTTTGGTGTCGCAGCCTGAACCTAAAATGGAAAATTCCCCTTATTCCAGATTAATTGACAAAGAAAAAGTAAAAGTTGATTTTAGGCCATTTATTCATGTTGAAGGGGTTGATGCCAAAGGTGTTCGTCAGCAAAAGATAGATCTGAACAATTATACAGCAATTATCCTCACCAGTAGAAATGCGGTTGATCACTTTTTTAGAATTGCTGAAGAAATGCGGTTTAAGGTGCCTGATACAATGAAATATTTTTGCCAGTCAGAAGCTGTTGCCTACTACCTTCAAAAATATGTGGTATATCGAAAGCGCAAAATATATGTTGGCAAGATGAATTTCAATGATCTTGTTCCTTTGTTTAAAAAATACAAAGAGGAAAAGTTTCTTTTACCCTCTTCAGATGTTTTAAAGCAGCAAGTTCCTGACAAATTAGACGAGTTGGGTGTTGATTGGACCAGGGGTATATTCTACAAAACGGTAATTAGTGATCTTTCCGATTTAAGGGATGTTTATTATGATGTTTTAGTATTCTTTAGCCCATCTGGAATAGAGTCATTATTAAAGAACTTCCCAGACTTTGAGCAAAATGATACTCGAATCGCAGTATTCGGCAATTCTACGGTCGACGCAGCCACAGGGGCAGGCCTTCGAATTGATATCAAGGCTCCTACACCTGATACGCCATCAATGACCATGGCTCTGCAGAAATATATTACCATCGTGAATAATAAATAAACCTTTGGCCTCTTCATGAGGCCATTTTTATTGCATTCGTAATTCGAATGGTAGATCGTCAACCACAAAATGCAAAGAACCCTTGAGGAATTAATTCGAGGTTTATTTAAATCTTGACTTCTGCAAAACCCGAATACCCAAAAGTATCCAACCCAAAATAAGCGTTGTGCCACCCAATGGTGTCAACAAAGCAATTTTCCTAAAGTCCAATGCAGTTAAATCGTTGGTAGCAAGAAGATATATTGAAAAAGAGAAAAGTACGATCCCAAAAACAAATAGGAAGAAAACTGCCTTTTTGGCCTTTTCAGGGAGAAAATCGGTGTTTGCTAAAATCAACAACATCAAAGCATGGTACATCTGATACCTAATTCCGGTTTCGAAGGTTTGTATGGCATCTGCATCAACAAGTCCTTCCAGGCCGTGAGCGCCAAAAGCACCCAAAATAACCGCCAATACACCAAAAATGATTCCTGAGATAAAAATTGTTTTGTTCATAACTTAACAAACCTCTTTTCTTAAAAATATAACAATTTGATACCTTAGCATTCCGTTATATCCATGTAAAAGTAATCAAACTAAATGTTGCGAAATATACTTGTTTTAGGCGCTGGAAAATCTACCTCTTATCTATTGGACTACTTTTTGGAGAAATCCAATACTGAAAAATTACATCTAACCATAGGGGATATAAATCCCAATGCCATTCCCAAAACTGTAAAGGACCATCCCAACTGCACCGTTATACATTTGGACATCCTGAATAATGAGCATCGTGAAAAGGCTATTAAGGATAGTGATATCGTAGTTTCGATGTTGCCCGCACGTTTTCATATAATGGTGGCCGAGGATTGTGTAACATTAAAAAAGAATTTGGTTACCGCTTCTTATGTTAGTACAGAAATTAAGGCACTTCACCAAAGTGTAAAAGAGGCAGGATTGGTCTTTATGAACGAGATAGGACTTGATCCCGGTGTTGACCATATGAGTGCCATGCAAATCATTGATAACATTAGAGAGCAAGGTGGCAAGATGTTGCTGTTCGAATCGTTCACAGGCGGATTGGTAGCTCCAGAAAGTGATAATAATCTCTGGAATTACAAGTTTACCTGGAATCCTAGAAATGTCGTTCTTGCAGGTCAGGGAGGTGCAGCAAAATTCATACAGGAAGGCTCTTATAAATACATTCCGTACCACAAACTGTTTAGGCGTACAGAGTTTTTTGAGATTGAAGGCTATGGCAGGTTCGAAGGGTATGCCAATCGTGATTCCTTAAACTATCGTGATGCCTACGGCCTGCAGGATGTGCTGACCCTATATCGAGGTACCATGCGCAGGGTAGGATTCTCTAAAGCCTGGAATATGTTCGTTCAATTGGGAATGACCGATGATGGTTATACTATCGAAAATTCCAAAGGCATGTCATATCGCGAGTACACAAATTTGTTTTTACCTTATTCCCCAACAGATTCGGTAGAATTGAAATTGCGACACTATTTGAAAATTGACCAAGATGACAGCAAATGGGAAATGTTATGCGAATTGAATCTTTTTGACGGGAAAAAGACCATTCCCATGGAAAATGCAACCCCTGCCCAAGTATTGCAATTGATTCTTGAAGATAGCTGGACATTGGATGATGATGACAAGGATATGATTGTCATGTATCATAAATTCGGTTATGAACTAAATGGCAAGAAATCCCAAATTGATTCGAATATGGTCGTAATCGGTGAAAACCGCACCCATACTGCAATGGCCAAGACCGTAGGCCTACCGGTGGCCATTGCTACAGTTTTGATCTTGAATGGAAAAATCACCACCCCTGGGGTACAAATACCAATAACCAAAGAAGTTTACGATCCTATACTTGCTGAATTGAAGGACTATGGTATTACTTTTAAAGAGTATGAGGTACCCTATTTAGGGTATAATCCTGATGCTGTTGGCAATTAGGTTTTGGTATTCATTTCGTATTTTTACTTTCATACTGAAATGAACTCATGAAATTTGACAACAATACTATTAAGATCGATGGCATTGATAAGAAAATCCTAAGATTCTTAATGCAGGATGCCCGTAAACCCGTTCTTGAGATAGCGCGAAACATTGGCATTTCTGGTGCTGCCATTCATCAACGGCTTCGAAAACTCGAATCTTCTGGCCTTTTGGTTGGATCTAAGTTCATTATCAATCCAAAGGCAATGGGCTATATGACAATGGCTTATATTGGAATTTATCTGGACAAGGCAATGAGCAACCCCGTTGCCGTCAAACAATTGGAAAAAATACCTGAGGTATTGGAGTGCCATTATACCACAGGAAATTGGTCTATTCTTATTAAAGTGCTGTGTAAGGATAACGAGCATCTAATGCATGTGCTGAACAAGGAAATCCAACAAATCGAAGGGGTCTCGCGAACCGAAACCTTTATTTCTTTGGATCAACAGATTGATCGGCAGATTACCATATAGAAAAGACGTCATGGGCATCTTTTCCATAGGTATTTCTTATTATCTTAATCCCTACCCCCAAAAACCTGAAGTCCAAAATAGACAAGGGTTGCAAGAGAACCCAATGCAGCAACCAAATAGGTCCGGGCAGCCCATTTTAAGGCGTCTTCAGAACCTTTGAATTCTTCTTGGGTAACCATGTTTTTACTTCTTAACCATGCCAAAGCCCTATTACTGGCGTCGTATTCCACAGGCAATGTAATAAAACTGAACAAAGTTGCCAATGCCATCATCCCCAAACCTATAATAGCTATCCAATAACCAAGTCCTACTCCAGCAGCAGCACCTAACATTAATCCGCCGAAAACCACCCACATGCTCATCCCCGAGGTTACACTTACCACAGGAACCAATTGTGAGCGCAAGGTCAACCATTCATAGGCCTGTGCATGCTGTACGGCATGGCCGCATTCATGTGCTGCCACGGCAGCCGCAGAAGCATTGCGTTGGGAATATACACCCTCACTAAGATTTACAGTTTTATTTTTTGGATTATAGTGATCCGACAACATGCCAGGGGTAGATACTACTTTCACATCACGGATACCGTGATCCGCGAGCATTTTTTCAGCTATTTCAGCACCACTCATCCCATTTCGCAAATGTACTTTGGAGTAGTGGTTGAATTTACTCTTGAGTTTACCGCTGACTATCATGCTTAATAAAGCAATACCACCGATAAGTATCCAATATCCTAATCCCATAATGTATTTGTTTAAATTTTATTAAATATAGTAAAGATTACTTTTTAGTTCACATTCGATAAGTACAAAAACCCCGCCAAAATAGGCAGGGTATATTTAGCTGACAAAATGTACTATTATGCCATGACGGTGTCCCAACCGAAAGCCTTTATGATTTCTTTATAAACCACTTCTCCTTGTGAGATATTAAGTCCCATGTTCAATGATTCGTTTTCCGAACAAGCTTTTTGCCATCCTTTATTTGCCAATTCGAGCACATAGGGTAAGGTTACATTGGTCAAGGCTACAGTAGAAGTATAAGGCACTGCTCCTGGCATATTGGCCACTGAATAATGAACAACGTCATCTATAATATAAATAGGATCCTCGTGGGTTGTAGGTAAGGTTGTTTCCACACATCCACCTTGATCAACGGCAACATCGACGATTACTGCTCCAGGATGCATTGTCTTCAGCATATCCCTGGTAATTAAATTGGGAGCTTTGGCACCTTTGACCAATACCCCTCCAACAATCAAATCATGGGTTTTAACATGTTTACGAATATTATATTCATTTGAAAACTCCGTGACAACATGACTTGGCATTACATCATTAACATAACGTAGACGTTTCATGTTTATATCAAGAATTGTAACATGGGCCCCTAAACCTGCTGCCATTTTAGCAGCTTGAATACCCACAACACCGGCCCCTAAAATCAAAACCCTTCCAGGGGGAACCCCTGGAACACCCCCTAACAAGACGCCTCGTCCTTTTTTCGGTTTTTCTAGATATTTAGCACCTTGTTGGATGGCCATTCGTCCTGCAACCTCCGACATAGGGGTCAACAAAGGCAAGGTGCCTTCTTTATCCTCTACCGTTTCATAGGCAATACAAATGGCCCCACTTTTTATCATAGCTTTGGTCAAGGGCTCGCTTGACGCAAAAT
>JAHHKH010000102.1 GCA_018679695.1 Maribacter sp. | reverse complement strand
GTCCTCATCTACAAAAACTTCCTCCGCACCAAAATCGATCATTTCCAATTCCAATTCCTCGGGATCAATACCCTCTGCAGGGATACGAAAATTGCAGGTATGGTCGAACATGAATTCCACGGAACCTGAAGTTCCCAAACTACCGTTGCATTTGTTGAAATAACTTCTGATATTGGCAACCGTTCTGGTATTGTTATCTGTTGCGGTTTCAATCAAAATAGCAATGCCGTGGGGCGCATAGCCTTCGAACAATACCTCTTTATAATCACCTAAACTCTTGTCGGTGGCCCTTTTGATAGCCCTTTCAACATTGTCTTTGGGCATGTTCACCGCTTTGGCATTCTGTATGACCGCTCTTAACCTTGAATTGGAATCCGGGTCGGGACCCCCTTCCTTTACAGCCATAACAATGTCCTTGCCAATGCGCGTAAATGCTTTGGACATCGCAGACCATCTTTTCATCTTACGTGCCTTCCTGAATTCAAAAGCTCTTCCCATGCTCTAGGTATTTATTTTCAATGAAGGCAAATTTAATAAAATTAAGTCCCTTGACAAGGCTGAGGATATGGGTAGTATTAGTCACTTTCAATTATTTCCTCGATGCTTTGTGCCAAACCAAAATCCTTCATGGTCAGACCTCCGGCATCATGTGTACTCAATCGAATAGTAAGGGTTTTGTAAACATTGCTCCAATCAGGATGATGATTTTGAGCTTCACATTCAAAGGCAATTCGTGTCATGATTGTAAAAGCTTCCTTGAAATTTTTGAATTCGAAAGTAGTTTCAAGGGCTCCCTCACGATATTCCCATCCTTTTAAATCCTTTAGCTGCTCCTGTATTTCCTTCTCTCCTAGTTTATTCATGATCATTATTTATTGCAAAGGTAAGAAAGCAAGAAAGTATAACTACCCCAATCAGATCATAAGATGATGATCTATGATTTCCTGATAGGTCATTTGAAGATTTTTTGGAAGTTTATTGCTCTTGGCAAGAACAGCTAAATAGCGTTCATCATTGGTTGTATATACCCTCTTATAAATTGGATTGAAGTTTCCTATACGCTCAACCACTTCCTTGATAAACTCATCATGATGCACCAAATCCTTACTTCCCAAATGAAATATGCCGCTTTTATCTTGGTTGATCAAATAATGAATTTGTTGTGTTAATCTATCGATATGTGTAACGTTTATTATGAGGTTGGGAAATACTTCAATAGGTTCATTGTTCCAAATTAGACGTTTAATTTCCTTGATTCGTGGTGAAGCATTTCCGAATACCATGGGTACCCTCAGTATTGCTGTTTTATTTTTTGGAAGTCGCAGCAACATATTCTCGATCTTGATCTTGAGTCGGCCGTAAACACTTTCCGAGAGGGTTTTATCATTCTCATAGGAAGGATATTTACTATAAGCATCAAACACATTGGCAGAAGAGATAAAAAATAATTTGCAATCGTTTTCCGAAATATATTCAACCAAATGTTGATGTGCTTGAATCTGTGAAGCAAAATTGCCCCTAAGCGAGGAAATTATAATTTGGGGACGGATTTTTTTCAATAATTGGAAGATATCATCCTCTTCCATATCATATTTGAAAAACTGCTGATTACCCTCCAAAGATCTTCTTGCGGAATTGTAGGTACCATAGGTATCGAAATAGGAACAAAGTTCTTTATAAATGGCATGGCCTATGAAACCACTTGCCCCTAAAACCAATATTTTTTTACCACCTTCCTCCATTAATCAACAAAGCTGTTTTAGTGGCGATTTAGCCTTTGTAAAATGGCAATTTTACAACAGTGGCCGGCACCGCATTCTTCCTTATTTGAATATTGATTTTACTGCCAGTATCTGAAAATATAGATGGCACATACCCCAATCCAATTCCTTTCCCTAATGAGGGTGACATAGTACCGGAAGTGACTTCGCCTACCGTCTTACCTTGGCCATCGACAATATCATAAGCCTGGCGAGGTATTCCCCGGTCATCCAATTCAAAAGCAACGAGTTTACGTTTTGGCCCATGTTCCTTTTCCTTGGCCAATGCTTCACTGTTCACAAATTCCTTGGTGAATTTGGTAATCCAACCTAATCCTGCTTCAAAGGGCGAAGTCTCATCGGTTATATCATTGCCATAAAGGCAATATCCCATTTCAAGCCGAAGGGTATCCCTAGCCGCCAAGCCAATAGGCTTGATTCCAAAATCAGCGCCGGCTTCAAATACCTTGTCCCATACTTGTTTAACCTCACTGTTCTTGCAGTAAATCTCAAAACCACCGGAGCCGGTATATCCGGTCGCAGAAATTATTACATGCTCAATACCTGCAAAATCACCCACAACAAAATTGTAGAATTTGATGGCACTCAAATCTACCGAAGTTATGCTTTGCATGGCTTCAACAGCTTTTGGCCCTTGAATAGCGAGTAGGGAATACGCCTCACTAAGATCGCGCATGTCTGCACCAACATCATTTTTAGAGGCAATCCAGTTCCAGTCTTTTTCAATGTTACTGGCGTTAACGACAAGTAAATACGTTTCGTCTTTTATTTTATAAATAATAAGGTCATCTACAATTCCGCCATCATCGTTAGGCAAACAACTATATTGTGCTTTTCCTATTTCTAGTTTAGAGGCATCATTGCTAGAAACTTTCTGAATCAACTCCAAAGC
>JAHHKH010000099.1 GCA_018679695.1 Maribacter sp. | reverse complement strand
GTATTGATATTACTATAAGAGGCCTGTTTAACAAATGATCAATATAAAAAAAACACCGCTAAATGCGGTGTTTAATATATATCTGCAATATGCATATTTAGTTTACTGCCTTGCCTAAATCAGCTCCAGCTTTAAACTTAACAACATTTTTAGCTGCAATTTGGATAGTCTTCCCTGTTGAAGGATTTCTACCCTCTCTTGCATTTCTTCTAGATACAGACCAAGATCCGAAACCTACCAATGATACACGATTACCTTTTTTAAGAGCACCTTCAACGTTTCCTAGGAAAGATTCCAATGACTTCTTTGCCGCAGCTTTTGTGATGCCAGCGTCAGCTGCCATTGCATCGATTAATTCTGTTTTGTTCATAATGTAATTGAATTAATTGTTTTAAAATAATTTAAACCTCTAACAAATTTATACGGATTTGCGGTGAACGCAAGTAAAATCAGGGGAAATCGGCTTTTTTGTTGATAACTAAGTACGTTTGTTGATAAAGTTGGTCCTTTTTCACGATTCTCGCAGCCCAATGAGAACGGGACTTTACACCATTGAAGCTGTTTTTGCCAATTTTAACCCATTGAGTACATCCCTGATTTCCATTTTTCGCTTACCTGGTAGCTGAATTTCAAGAAGATCAATATAACCCCCTTTAACCGCAACCTTCATTTCTTTTTTGCTGAAAACAACCTGCCCATTTTCAAGGTCATGTTTTTGCACTTCTTTTCTTACCTTATATATTTTCAGGAATAGTTCATCCCCATTATTCAATAAGGTAGTCCAGGAAGTTGGGTAAGGGCTCAATCCACGAATCTTATTATAGACCTCCTCCAATGGTTTGTCCCAGTTTATGCGGCAGGTTTCCTTATGTATCTTGGGTGCGCTCTTTAATTCGGGATTGAAATCCTGCTTGGTACGTACGACTTTTCCATTTCGTATTTGATCAACCGTTTTCAATACCAAGTTGGCCCCAGCAAGCATTAAATTGTCATGTAGCATGCCTGCGGTATCATCATTTGCAATCATGACCTTGTCCTGCAGAATCATTTCCCCTGTATCTATTTTATCATCAATGAAAAATGTGGTGACCCCAGTTTCCGTTTCTCCGTTGATGATGGCCCAGTTTATTGGGGCAGCACCCCTGTAATTGGGGAGGAGGGAGGCGTGAAGGTTAAAAGTACCGTATTGGGGCATTTCCCAAACTGCTCTAGGCAGCATCCGAAAAGCCACTACAATCTGCAGATTTGCCTTTAATTCAGCGAGCTCCCTTAAAAATCCCTCATCTTTTAGATTCTTAGGTTGTAAAAGCTCAAGGCCTTTGGTCTCTGCATACATTTTAACTGCCGATTTATGAATTCTTCGGCCTCGACCAGCAGGTTTGTCCGGGGCTGTTATGACGCCCACGATGTTATAATCATCCTGGACCAATTTATCCAGAATTGTTACCGCAAATTCCGGGGTCCCCATAAATACAATTCTCAATTTATCCTTATTGTCCAAGCTCGTATTCATTTCGGTTGTTAATCTTTATTTTTCCTTCTTCCAATAGCTCCGTGATCGAAGTCAAGATCGTCTGTTCATCAAAAACCATTTCTTTTATCAATTCCCTGGAAGATTTACTTTCAAGTCTAAGGGATCGTACGATTTCTTCCGATACAAAAGTGGTTAGGTTGGCAGCAATGGGTATTTTGGCCCTGCAAATATCACATTTACCACAATCATGGGTTACTTGCTCACCAAAATAATTCAGAAGCTGCTTACTTCGACATTCCTCTGTATTGTTAATATAGGTCAAAATATTCTCAATATTCTTGACCTTTGATGCATTCAATTCCTTGACTTTATGGGAAAAGACATTTATGGTAACATCGTCCTCCCTAGGTACTAAAAAAGTGATTTCAAGATCGTTGTTATGCTCCTGGTATTCTATAATGTTCTCTGTTTTTAATCGCCTTAGTGTTTGAAATACCGATGCCTCGGAGACCCCGGCCTTTTTGGCGACCAAAACCGTATTTATTTTGGTATCGAATTCAAAAACCCCACCATAGGTCCTCAATAGGGTTTGTACCGTATCTACCAAATCTCTATTTTTTTCAAGATAGGCGAACAATTCTTCTTTATTGGTCAAAAATCGAAGTGTAGTTCTATTGGAGAAAGCTTCCGATAGTGCAAAAACCGAATTCTGGTCCAATATTCTAAAGGCATTGAATGTGCGTAAAGGATTAAGTTGATAGGTCTCACAAAAGGCATTGAAATTCAATGCGTACTTTGTATCAAAACCTTCACCAAAGGGTATTTGAAAATAGTTGTTCAACTTATTGTACACCAATTTGAGGAATGGAATATCGGGCAATACACTTAAAAATTGCTTTTTAACCTGTTCTTCATCCATTTTATTGGTAAGCAGTACAGCCCTTGCAGGTTCGCCATTTCTGCCTGCCCTCCCTGCCTCCTGAAAATAGTTTTCAATGCAATCAGGAATTTGATAATGAACTACCA
>JAHHKH010000085.1 GCA_018679695.1 Maribacter sp. | reverse complement strand
GGGTATACCCATATTGCTCGCGAAAGCATTTCGTAAAATAGGAAGGGCTACCAAAGCCTACCTGATATGCAATTTCAGATGTAGATGCCGCATTTTGACTAAGCAGATCATGGGCGCGTCGTAGGCGAAAGGACCTGATGAATTGATTTGGAGCCTGATCCAGTAGGGCCTTGAGTTTTCGATGTAATTGAGATCGACTCATCCCAATGATCTGTCCTAATTGTTCCACACTAAATTCTTCATTCCCTATATTGTCCTCCACGACGTTCATAATATTTTCAAGGAATGATTGATCTACCGAATTCACGGTAATTTCACTGGGTTTAAGGATCATTTCATGTTTATACTTTTCCTGTAGCTTTTTTCTCGATGCTATCAGATTCTTTACTCTGAGCTTCAATTCTTGAGGAACAAACGGTTTAATCACATAATCATCTGCCTGGGTTTCTAAACCCTCTATTTTGTTTTGCAAACTCGCTTTTGCTGTGAGTAAAATTATTGGTATATGGCTGGTTCTTTCATCCTTTTTCAATGTATTGCAGACCTCATACCCATCTTTCTTTGGCATCATAACATCACTTATGATCATATCGGGGACCTGCTCTAACGCCATATCTATACCTTCTTCGCCATCAATGGCTTCTAAAACAGTATAGTCGTCCTGAAAAACATCTTTTATATAACGCATTACATCTTCATTATCTTCTACCAAAAGGAGCATGGGTTTTGCCTGATCCGTATCAATTGTGGAATTTTGAAGTTCTGTACTGTTCAAGTTGTTTATTAAGACATCTTCTCTGTAGTCCCCTTTCCGAACTTTAGCAGTTATCTCATCCGCTTGGAATTGAATTCTATCTACCGGTAACTGAACCACAATTTTAGTACCCCTGTCTACCTTACTCTCTACTGTTATTGTACCACGGTGCAGTTCTACCAATTCTTTAGTCAGCGCTAAACCAATACCAGTACCTTCATTTAATTTCTCGCGTACCTGACTGCTGCGATAAAATCGATTGAAAATATGGGGAAGGTCTACTAATGGAATTCCACGACCTGTGTCACTAATGCCAATGGTGTAACACTTGCCAAATTTGTTCATTTCATTTCCACTAAATTGCACCCCGATCTTTCCCTTTGGCGGTGTAAATTTGAAGGCATTGGACAAAAGGTTGACCATTATAGTTTCTAGTTTCTCTTTATCGAAATAAGCCTCCAAATAATCTGTGTCTGTTGTTAAATGCAACTCTATTTCTTTAATTTCAGCCATAGAATGAAAGGCCATAGTAACTCCCCTGATGATTGGTACTACATCATTTTTAACTACTTCTAACTTAAGCTTACCGGCCTCCAGTTTTGAAAGGTCCAACAGTTGATTGATGAGAAACAACAGCTTGCCGGCATTCTTTTTCATCACATCAAGGTTATAACTCATCTTTGGGTCCATTACCAAGGATTGCATACTTTCTATTGGGCCCAATATTAAAGTAAGCGGAGTTCGGAATTCATGTGAAATATTGGCAAAGAATTGCGACTTCATCCTTTCCACTTCCTTTTCCTTTTTCAAAAGTTCTCTATTTTTTCGTGTTTTGAGCCTTTGTTGATTAAATAGTAATAACAATACCATTGAAACCATTACACTCCCTGCCAAATACGATCTGCGTTTAAATTCTGCTGCCTTGTTCTGTGCTGTAAGATTAATGATTTGATCTTCTTTTTTACTGGTTTGATATGCTATTTCGAGCTCATCCATTTTAGCATTTGCTTCAATGGAAAAAATACTATCCTTTATACTATTACCTTTCTGCTGATAGGTATAAGCATCCAAATTACCCAAACGATAACTTGATTTTGCTAATAGATTATACGCTTCCCGCAGTTGATTGAGATCGGCTCCCTCTGGAACTGCAATTGCTTCTGAAGCGTATCTTTTTGCTTCCAATAGATTACCCATTTCCAGATAGGTTTCACTAATGTCATTATAGGTATGTGCCACACTTCGCCATTTTTTGAGTTCTTTCTTAATCCCCAATGCATCTAGCAGATAGGATAGTGATTCCTCATACTTTTTCTGACTTCTAAAAGTTGCTCCCATATTGCCCATCAAAATAGCTTCATCAAACCTCAAATTAAGTTCCCTTGCAATAATAAGGGCCTCTTCAAAATAGGTAATGGCCGTGTTATAATTTGCCATTTTCTGCTGGGCTACACCTAGGTTCAAGAAGCTGACCAAAATTCCTTCTCTATCATTACTCTCCTTATCGATGGCCATTGCTTTTAAAAAATAATCACTGGCATCATCAAAATTTGAAGTTTGAAGGTAAATATTCCCAATATTGGTAAATACAATCGCCTGGCCATTTTTGTTATTAAGGGTTTCGTAAATCCGAAGCGCCTTAAAATACAACTCCAGCGCCTTTTCGTAATTTGATAGATTGTTATAAATGTGGCCTATTGAAGAATAGCACGAAGCTTCCTCCCTCTGTTTATTTAGGGCTTTGTAAATTTTCAGAGCACGGTTGATAAAATCCAGTGCCTTGGGAAAATTACCTTCTAATTCATGAAATTTACTTAGATGATAATATCCTTCTGCGATCAGAAAATTATCATTGTTAGCTTTGGCCTTCTTAATTCCTTTATCCAGGTATTGTATGGAACTGGTATCAACTTTTTTATGAAATGAAAGTGTTCCAAGCTTATATAAACTTAGTATTTCATCTTCTTTACGACCCAATGTTGCGGCCAGATTCATTGCTTGATGCGCATATAAGCTGGCCTTTTCAAAATCGTGATAATTGTGTTGTTCAGATAAGGCAAGTAAAACTCCCACTTTGGTAGAGTCATTTGATATGTCCATTAAGGTTAGCAGGCTATCTATCTTTTGTTGTTGTGCGTAAAGACTGGCATTTATGAATACCAATAAAATAGTGAGATAGCGCATCAATAGATTTCTAATTAATTGTTACTTAAATTACAAAGAAATTTGGCTAATACTACTAATTTTCAAGATCTTATCGTCAATTGGGATGGTTTACCCCCTTGAAAGTAGACCCAGTTAATCTTTCTGAAATAATTATTCCTTTTTACAAGATTATTGACTCGCGATGCCAAAATCACCCAGATTTATGAAGGTACCTCCGAAATCCAAAAAATCGTTATTTCAAGAAGTATCTTAAAGAGATAGTTTTTAATCCCTTGTAAATCGAAAAATCCCATTATCAAAATCTCAAATTTAGGGGGTCAAAATTTCGAATTTGAGGATTTTATTATGATTTATTACAATCGTTGTGTTTTTTGTTGGAATAACTGTTAATCATTATGGATAATTCAACAAAAATGATATTTTTATAGGCTGTGGTTTGTAAAACAAGCCACTCTTAGCATTTAAAAATTGAAACATGACATTGAGGAAACAAGGGCTTTACCTACCGGAATTTGAGCGCGATAATTGTGGTGCTGGTTTTATATGTAGTCTTAAAGGAATTAAGTCGAACGACATTATTCACAAGGCCTTGGAGATTTTGGACAAATTGGAGCACCGTGGTGCGGTAAGCGCCGACGGTAAGACTGGCGACGGCGCAGGAATTTTGATTGATATACCCCATGATTTCTTTAAGGATGTGTGTAAATTTGAATTGCCCGAAGCCGGAGAATATGCAGTAAGTAACGTGTTCCTGCCACAAAAGGAAAATCAAAGGGAATACTGTATTGCTGAGTTTGAGAAAAACATCAAGAAACAAGGTTTACAATTACTAGGGTGGCGTAAGGTGCCAGTGAACAGGTCTATTCCAGGAAGAATAGCCATGGAAACCGAACCCTTCGTAAAACAGGTTTTTATCGCTAAGGAAGATAAGACGCAAGACGATTTTCAATTCAATCTAAAATTGTTCGTTGCCAGAAAGATAACTGAACATGCCATTTTAAAGTCCAAATTATCGGAAAGCAAGTTTTTTTATGTGCCCAGCCTTTCTACCAAAATCATAATTTTCAAAGGGCTCTTAATGCCCAAGGACATTAGTCTTTATTATAACGATTTGATGGATTCCAGGGTGGTGACCCGATTGTCTTTGGTACATCAGCGTTTCTCCACCAATACCTTCCCAACCTGGGATTTGGCACAACCATTCAGATACATGTGCCATAATGGCGAGATAAATACCTTACGCGGAAACGTTTCCAGAATGAAATCCCGGGAGGAATTATTTGAAAGTGATTGGTTTGGACCGGAAATCAAAAATATATTACCAATCATACTTCCTGGAAAATCAGATTCCGCTACTATGGATATGGTTGTAGAATTGTTGTTAATGACCGGGCGTTCCTTACCCGAAGTCATGATGATGTTGGTTCCTGAGGCATGGGAAAAAAACACCGAAATGTCGGAAGCCAAGCGTTCTTTTTATGAGTACAATTCGTGTACCATGGAACCATGGGACGGTCCGGCATCCATACCGTTTACCGACGGTAATTTTATTGGTGCTGTTTTGGACAGAAATGGTCTAAGACCTTCGAGATACTCGGTAACCAAGAACGGTTATGTCATCATGTCATCGGAAACCGGAGTTATCGATATTGAACCCGAGAACGTTGAATTTCACGGTAGGCTTGAACCCGGTAAAATGTTCCTGGTGAATATGGAAGAGGGTAGAATCGTTAATGATGAGGAAATAAAAGAGGAAATCGCGCAACGCCATCCTTATAAAAAATGGTTGGATAATAATTTAGTTCATCTAAGGGATATACCTTATAATGATTGCCCCTTATTTTTGGGTGAGGCGTCTTTGGAAAAACGAAAGTCGATTTTCGGTTATACCCTGGAAGATATCAATACGATTATATTGCCAATGGGGAAGACGGCCAAAGAGCCGATTGGCTCAATGGGTTCTGATACCCCTATTGCGGTCCTTTCCGAACGCCCACAACTCATCTACAATTATTTTAAACAATTGTTCGCCCAGGTAACTAACCCACCTTTGGACGGCATTCGTGAGGAGTTGATTACTGATATTAGCCTTACATTGGGTAACGACCTCAACTTATTTACCATAACCGAAAGGCATTGTAGAAAACTTAAAATACAAAATCCGGTAATCTCAAAAGAAGACCTGGATAAAATCAAGAATTACGATTCGAGCCCGGATTACAAAGTAGTATCGATTCCAATTTTATACGATATCCATAGAGGTCATAATGGATTGGAAGAAGCACTTGAATCAGTACTAAACCAAGCTTCCAAGGCCATAGATGAAGAAGCGAATATCATCATACTTTCAGACAGGGATTCCAATGAAAAATCTGCCCCGATACCCGCATTATTGGCCTGTGCATACGTGAACAGTGGTCTCCAAAGAATGGGGAATAGATCAAAGCTCAGTATTATAATCGAGTCTGCAGAGCCCCGTGAGGTTCATCATTTTGCCCTATTATTTGGTTTTGGTGCCAGTGCTATAAATCCGTATTTGGTGAATGAAATAATTTCCGAACAGATTGAAGCCAATGATATTACCGAATTCACCTTTGACGAAGCCATTAAGAATTACAATAAGGCGATTGGCAAGGGTATCGTTAAAGTGATGAACAAAATCGGGATATCCACTTTAAATTCGTACCGTGGATCACAATTGTTCGAATGCATCGGAATCAACTCCAAAACAGTGGACAAATATTTTCCCAATACACCAACCCGAATTGAGGGTATTGGTTTATATGAAATCGAGAAGGAAATTTCAAAGAGATATGAGAGGGCCTATGCAAAAAAGGAAATAGCGGCGAATCTTGATTTGGAAATAGGCGGTGAATATCGGTGGAGAAGGGATGGAGAGAAACATATGTTCAATCCGTTGTCAATAGCCAAATTACAAAAGGCTGTTCGAGGCAACGAACCTGACACCTACAAGGAATTTGCCAAAATGGTGAATAAACAGTCGAAAAACCTAATGACCATTCGTGGCCTATTTGAATTTTCGAATTATGATCCCATTCCGTTGGAGGAAGTGGAGCCATGGACCGAAATTGTAAAGCGCTTCAAAACCGGGGCCATGTCCTATGGATCCATTAGTAAGGAAGCACATGAGAATCTCGCGATTGCCATGAACCGTATCGGCGGTAAAAGTAATTCGGGTGAAGGAGGTGAAGATGCGGAGCGTTTCTATAAAAATCAGACCGGCGATTGGCGCAATAGTGCTATCAAACAGGTCGCCTCAGGTCGTTTCGGTGTTACTTCGAATTATCTGACCAATGCCCAGGAGATACAGATCAAAATGGCCCAAGGGGCAAAACCCGGGGAAGGTGGTCAATTGCCCGGTCCGAAAGTTAATCCGGCAATTGCCAAAACAAGAAATTCCACACCCTATGTGGGGTTGATTTCACCACCACCACATCACGATATATACTCCATTGAGGATCTATCCCAATTGATCTTTGATTTAAAATCTGCAAACCGGAAAGCCCGAATCAACGTGAAATTGGTTTCAGAAGTTGGTGTCGGCACCGTTGCTGCCGGAGTATCAAAGGCAAAGGCCGATGTTATCCTAATTTCAGGTTTTGATGGGGGTACCGGAGCTTCACCATTGACCTCATTGAAGCATGCCGGACTTCCTTGGGAGTTGGGTATTGCTGAGGCGCAACAGACCTTGGTCATGAACGATCTTCGCAATAGAATAATTTTGGAGTGTGACGGACAACTCAAAACAGGACGGGATGTTGCGATAGCCTGCCTTTTAGGAGCGGAGGAATTTGGTTTTGCGACAGCTCCCTTGGTTGCTTCGGGTTGTATCATGATGCGTGTATGCCATCTAAATACCTGCCCAGTTGGAATTGCCACCCAAAATCCCGAATTACGTAAGAAATTTAAGGGTAAACC
>JAHHKH010000079.1 GCA_018679695.1 Maribacter sp. | reverse complement strand
CGATATGGCTGTTTTTAGACCAAAGGTTGGTATTGGCGCTATTATGGATCTGCGTGTTTCTAAGGAATAGGGTCGGGGTTTGCAGCAATCCATCACCTTCGACCAAAAGTCCAATAGTGGCATTTTTGACGGTCAAATGTGAAATGGTGTTATTGAGACTGCCTTGGGATAACCAAATAACTCCCCATTGTCCTGGAATATTGTCATATTCGGGTTCTAAACGGTCCCCTTCAAAAATCACTTCATTCTCCAATATTTCTTGGTCATCACTCAATGTCCCATTTATCTCAAGGGTAGCACCTTCAGAAATGTATAAACCCGAATCTTTGTGGAAATGAACACGGCAACCTGCTTCAATACCCAATGTATTGTTTTCTTCTACTGCAGCATAACCATAAACTACATAGGGTTTCCCTTTGCTAAAATTCAGTTCGGTCCCATCCAAATAAAATCCTTGTACTCGAATTTCCTCCCCATTAACATCCATTCCTAAACTAATGGTTTCCTTAGTTCCATCGGGCAGTGTTGAGGGATAAAGAAAAACTGCATCCTTGACCAGGGTTACCAAAGGCACTTCCTGCTGATTTTCCCCTGAATCGAATTCAATAACGTCGGAATATAAAAACTCGTTTTCAGGATTATTGGTAATATCATAAGTGGTTTCGATAAAAATGAATAAACTGTCCTGGGCAAGAATAGGAACATCCACAAACTCCTTCCCTGGAACACCATCAACATTCAATCTGTACTTGCTATTTTGACCTTGTCTTAATCCAATTGTGGGAATTTCAATATCATCACGATTTGGATTATATACTTTTAAGGTATAGGTGCTACTGCCTATGTTGGTGAAAACAGTATCAAGAAATACGGTGTCCTTTGAAAATTCCAAGTTGCCAACGTTAGGGGCATATTCAAAATCCTTTCTACATGAACTCCATAACACTACGAGAAGCAAAGTAGTTATAAGATATAGACATCGTCGCATGTGATACGTTTTTGCCGTGTTCAAGCACTTGAAAAAACCTTTTTGATTGCCTCCGAAACACGAATAGGTTTTAAGCTAAGGGCATTTAGCAAACACCACTCAGTATGAGAACGCACTAAAAGTTGATTTGTTTTGCTATTGTACATTTCAACACAGCGTACCGAAAGTGCACCTTTTGTGTTGGCGATATAGGTGCGTATTAAAATTTCATCCCCCAAAAGGGCAGCGTTCATATAGTCTATATTATGGTTTTTAACCACCCATAATATACCCGCTTTCATCTCATTAGGTGCTACTGTCTGCCAATGTTCCTTCGATATATCCTGAATCCATTGTACGTACCTTACGTTGTTAACATGTTCTAATTCATCTAAATCATCATGGGTAACGACGATTCTTTTTTCGAAGACCTCCATTATTTTTCGATGATTTTTACCTCAAACATCTTGTTCCAATTTTTACCGGTTACAAAAAAGGTTTTGCGATCGGGATGATAGGCTACACCATTAAGCACATCCAATTCCGCATGTTTTTTCACCTTCTCCTTTAAGCCTCCAAAATTGATAACACCTTCTATGGCCCCGCTTTTTGCATCAATAATCATCATACTCGGTTTTTGGTAGACATTGGCATAGATCTTTCCATCTATATATTCCAATTCATTGGCCTTATTAAAGACCGATTTATTCGTAACCGTCTGGATGAAACCTTCCTCGACGAGCGTACTGGGGTTTAGAAACCAAATTTTTTCGGTTCCATCGCTCTTGTATATTTTGCTACCATCATTACAGAGTCCCCAACCCTCTTTACTTTGGCCATATTGAAAACTGTCAATCTTTTTAAAATCAGTTAAATCGTAAACAAATCCAAGTCCGTTTTGCCAGGTCAATTGATAGATCTTACCGTTCATAATGGTTATCCCTTCTCCAAATTGGTTTTTTTCAAGATCGATCTTTTCCAAAACCTCTCCTGTTTGAAAATCGACCTTCCGCAATGAAGACCTTCCTTTTTTGCCGGTACTTTCATAAAGAACCCCATTATGAAATTCCAAACCTTGTGTATAGGCATTTATGTCGTGTGGATATTCTTTTATTATTTCATAGGTGTATAGTGATGGTGCGGTCGGTGCCAATACCTTGATCTTCTTTGAAACCTCAACGGTATTTTCCTCATATTCAATAGTTGCCTTCAAGGTTTTATTGCCCAAAGTTGGTATGTTTAACGATATATTGTTGTCGCTCAATTGCAGCTCTTCATCATCAATGCTATAGGTAATATTGTGAATCGATTTTTCTTTTTTGTTCTTTATGGCAATACCTACGGATTGATTTTGCTGAAAAGCCGATTTATTCCCTTCCAATGTAATTTCAAAAAGAGAGGATGCCTTAGGACTACCACCGCCGCAAGCGACAAAAAGTAAAAGAAAAAAATTAGAGACTAATAATTTAGATGGATTCATGTATCTTTTGAATTAATGCGGTAAATATTTACAGGTTTTAATCGCTTTTGGAAACAAGTACGCAAGTCAATAAAAAAGCAAGTTAATTCATAAAATTTAGAATATAAAACGATTGAAAAAGTTTTAAAAGATTGTATATTTGCGCTCGGCAAGTCCTACACGACCAGCTCCCGTAAAATCCCCCAGGGTGGGAACGCAGCAAGGGTATACGGTTGTAGCGGTGCGATGTAGGTAGCTTGCCGTTTTTTTGTACCGGTCTTTTCTTGAAGTACAATATGCATTTTATGTCGCCTACAATTTTACCGGCTTTAAATAATTTGGAATCGTCCGTTTCGCAAGCATTTTTTATTCGTTAATTTGCAATCATTATGGAGCGAAAAATTGTGCTTATAACCGGAGGTTCCTCCGGCATAGGAAAGTCTATTGGCAATTATCTTAAATCAAAGGGCTGCACAGTTTATGGCACAACGCGTGATTTAAGTAGATATCCTGATTTTGATGATTTTGGATTGTTGCAGTTGGATGTTAGGGATACCGATTCGATTGCAACGGCTGTGGCTAGGCTTTTGGATAAGGAAGGACGACTTGATGTATTGGTAAACAATGCAGGGGTAGGTATCACCGGCCCTATTGAAGAAACTCCGCACGAAGAAATTCTAAAAACTTTTGAGACCAACTATCACGGACCTTTACATATGATCAAGGCTATTTTGCCCCAAATGCGGGCGCAGCGTAATGGCCTTATTATAAATATAACCTCTATTGCCGGTTATATGGGCCTACCATATCGTGGGATTTATTCTGCTACCAAAGGTGCACTAGAGATTACTACAGAGGCCCTCCGTATGGAAATCAAGGATTTCGGTGTGCAAATGACCAATTTGGCACCCGGTGATTTCGCAACGAATATAGCTTCGGGACGATATCATGCACCGGTATTGGATAATTCGCCTTATAAAGAACCTTATGGCAATACACTGGAATTGATAAATGATGGTGTTGCTGCGGGTAATGACCCTATAGCGGTAGCCCATAGTGTGTATAGAATAATGAATACCAAAAATCCAAAGGTTCATTACAAGGTAGGATCTTTCATGCAAAAATTTTCGCTTACCCTTAAAAACCTATTACCGGACAAAGTCTATGAGAAGCTATTGTCTAACCATTATAAATTGTAATTTTGCCCGACTTCAAACCCACTGGATACAAGAAATAGTAATTAAAAACAATCAATTTCATGAAATTTTTTATTGATACAGCAAATTTAGATCAAATACGCGAAGCCCAAGAACTTGGGGTTTTGGATGGTGTTACCACCAATCCTTCTTTAATGGCAAAAGAAGGCATCACA
>JAHHKH010000072.1 GCA_018679695.1 Maribacter sp. | reverse complement strand
GAACATGGGTATCAAGGGTGTTTTATCGAAATCAGGGAAAAATGACAAAATAGTAAGCCATTATAATTTATGAGAATTGTCATGTTTTATTAAAAGTCGAAATCTTACTTTCATCATTTACTGAATGTTTTTTTTGCTTTTTGCTAAAATACTCCTATGTATTCTTGTCGAACATTATCCCTTCTAATCATTATTTTACTTTTGGGTTGTTCTAAAGAGAGTGTTAGCATTAACCAACCCGAACAACACGACCCTCAACTGGGTAATCCAATTTACCTAGATGAAAATGGAGTTACCATAAAATGCCACAATTGGGCCAAAGTTGGTGATACGGGTGATATAAATGGTATTACTTATACCATCGTTGATGAAGATATGTTGAGAGAAATGGTGAACAATAGTGAAGATGTAACCAAAGTTTGCACAACTAAAGTTACAGATATGGGTCAAATGTTCATTAATTCACCGTTCAATCAAGATATCAGTTCTTGGGATGTTAGTAATGTTACTGATATGAGTGAAATGTTTCGGGAATCTTTATTCAATCAAGATGTCGGTCTTTGGGATGTGGGTAATGTTACTACTATGGAAGGTATGTTCGGTTATTCGCCTTTCAACCAAGATATCGGTTCTTGGGATGTGGCTAATGTTATTGACATGAACAGTATGTTTGTACTTTCCGTATTTAACCAAGATATCAGTTCCTGGGATGTAAGTAATGTTACAAATATGTATAGAATGTTTCGTTTTTCTACTTTCAATCAAGATATCGGTTCTTGGGATGTAAGTAACGTTACTACTATGGCAAGTATGTTTTCAGAATCTTCATTCAATCAGGATATCAGTACTTGGGATGTGAGCAATGTTATTTCCATGAATAATATGTTTTTTATTTCACCATTCAATCAAGATTTAAGTGGTTGGAATGTGGATAATGTTATTCATTGTTTTTGGTTCAGCTTATATACGGAATCAACATGGTTACTTCCTAAACCCAATTTTACAAATTGTACTCCCTAAATAATGAGGATATCATTTTTTGTGCTTCAATAAAGTGAAACCATTACATTGCTTATTATTTATGGGGTGCAACCAATCTGGAGAGGTCGAACAATTTGAACAAGAAAAGAAATTAATCATCAAAGGAAATACAACAGATCCAACATTGATTTAAATGGCTCCCAATTATAAAACTATGGCATAAAAGTAAATGAATATCGTAAGTAGATAATCATGGGAAACATCGAATCAAGAATTAAAACGGTATAATTCTGGTATACCAATGTTATATCCCTCATTAAGTAGATTATGTAAACTATTTGAATGTATTCAATAGTATTGAGGGATGTAATCACCTATAATCGCTAAAACAATTAAATAAGCATGGATCAGTATAATCCACTATATCGCTTTGTTTCTTAAGTATTGGTAGAAATGGATCAAGTATAAAATTGTATGCCGAACAAAAAGAGAAAAAACTGCACGAAAGTGTGGCTTTTTTAGTTTGGATATTGGCAACAGCAATTCATGTTAGCTAACAATATACCAATCTTGGTTGTTCAAGGACTATGGAGAAATGAGGTTCTTTTCCTATCTTTAAAGAACCGACCTTCTTAAGTATGCAATTGCTACGACACTACTTATTATTATTGATCCTTACCCTCTGCCACCATGCTTACGGACAGAAGTTTCAATATGCGTATTACCAAGGGGAAGCTGTTCCTTTCGAAGAGGTGAATCAGGTAATACAGGATGGTAGAGGTTATGTTTGGCTGGGCACCGAACAAGGACTGTTCCGATTCGATGGGAAAACCTTTGAAAATCACAACATCGCTTTACAGAGTAAAAGCATACGCGCATTTGTTCATTGGGATGATAACACCATTCTTTTTGCAAATGATACGGGTATCCATAGCATAAGTTATGTTGATGACAAACCAGAGGTGGCCGATTTCATTAAAACAGAAGAAGGGGATTACCCTACCTTGCTTTTTAAAGACACTAAAGATAATTTATGGGCTGGGCAGATGGACGGTTCCATTCGTATGTTTGAAAACAATAATAGTACAGGCAAGGTCTTTACTATTGGGAGAAAGAACAAAACAACACATAGCTACTTTAGCGAAGACACCTTTGGTACCGTTTGGGCATTGATTCCCGGGCAAGGAATTTATTATTTCGATGAGACTTCACAGGAATTCAAAACCTTTGAAGACCACAGAAATACAACTCATTTTTTGGTGATGGGCGATGTACTTTGGTTGGTAGGGGATAACATCAAAAAAATAACGATTGATAAAAAGAGGAAGGTTAAAGCAAGAAATACCTATGCAACCGATAAGAAATTCAAATATATTGCCAAATCCAGTTCTGATTTACTCTTTTTAGCCACGGAGACCCAAATCTACACTTTAAATACTGTTGACAAGAAGGTCAGGATGAACAAGATTTTTGGATCCAATGATCCGCATAGGGTCGAAGAACTGCCCTTCGAAGCCATAAACCATTTGGAATTTACCTTGAATGAGATGAACTTTAATGATGTTATTTGGGTTAGCCATAAGAATGGGCTATGTTTATTATGGTCAAGCTTTTTTCAAAATGTCTCCGGTTTGGGTTATGATAACGTCATGGGCCTGCACACCACAAGCAGTGGTAAAATTTTGGTTTCACAAGGGCCGGTGCATAAGATACTTAACCAAGGTACTTCAGTTAGCTTGAGGAAAGAGAATAATTTAAATAACATTACCGGTATTGCTTCTAACAATGGGGATACTTGGTATGGGTCAACGGATGGCTTTATCTATCATTACCGAAATGGCCAGCTTATAAAGACCACAGACCTTTCAGAAAGGGGGAGTGGTATTTTCTTTATGTCTTTGGACCAACAGGGCGATGTATGGTTCTGTCAGGCCACTTCTGATAAGCCTTTGGTAGGTGTGGCCAAGATAGATGCTAAGGGAAACATTGTATCCTATGGAAGGGAAAAGGGCTTTGATAGTCGTGTTCTGGTCATTAGAGAGGGTGGGAGAAACGAACTTTATGCGGCAGGAATTGGCACCTCTTCCTATCTATATAAGTACACTAAAGAAGGGGATTACTTCGAGAACAAAAGCTTGCCTTTACCGTTCAAGGTAAGTGTGAACTTCGAAGTTCATGATATCGCTGTTGATGACAAGGGAATTGTTTGGATGGCCACTACCGATGGGCTCTTAAAATACGATACCGAAACAATCAGAAAGGTGGATCTTGGGGAATTTACACATGGAGAGGTCCGATCTCTAAGTTCCATGCCTAATGGTGTCTTATGGCTTACCACAGATACAAACGGATTGATCCATCTAGACGCTGAGGGTAACTATGTTGTTTTTGATGAAAAGAGTGGTACGCCATCCAAAGTGTCGGCCTATCGTTGTCTGGCATTGGATAGTAATTCACAGCTTTGGGTGGGTACTGTAGAAGGTTTGGTGTATTCATCCCAAACCCTTCCAGGGCCCTTGGAGACCAAGGTGCCCATTATAAGAAAAGTGGACATAGACCATAAGGAAGTATCATTGAGTGAAGAGCTTAAACTCGGTGAGGGGAAAGCCGTAAAGCTGGAGATGAGCACGGTCACCTACCCTAGTGATGACGTAAATTATAGGTACAGGTTATTTGAAAGTAACACACCGGCAGATGAAATAGAAGATGTACCATGGATTGCTTGTGAAACTTCTAATATTATGCCGAAGGACATAGCCCCTGGTAACTATAGACTATGGATACAGGCGCAGAAAGAAGGGGGTTATGCATGGAGCAAGTCGAAAGAGGTGATTATTCGGGTATCCATGAAATGGCATACCACCTGGTGGGGTATTCTATTCCAAGTTATTTTGGGCCTCCTTTTCTTCTGGTACTTTGCCAGGCGATGGTTATTAAAGCGTATCAGTAATCTGCAATATATTTTGAACCAGAAACAAACAGAGTTAAACGAAAAAGAGATTGAATTAGCCTCACAATCAACAACACTCAAAGACAAGCAAGAAGAACTCAAGAGTACTGGCACCAATATATACCTGTTGCAACGGTTGATTCGCCAGATTCCCAAAAACGCTTCGTGGAAAGATACTATGCCTGTTTTAAAGAAACTTGTTGATCTACCCGTCGGGATCCATGCCTTTGAGTTCGCCTATAAGAAAGGGGACGAGATTAACTATTGGGGTTATAAGCGCGACAGCAACGAAACAGTTTGGCGACAAGAAGAATTCAACGAAAAAAATAATCTGGCGAGCTATGCTATAATTACCGGGAAGCCAATTTTTATTGACGATTATAATGAAGAAGCCTCGCAGTATATAACAGGTAAAAGTAAAAGGGGCTATGCATCACGTATGTTATTGCCTTTTCAACAAAAAAAGGGAACTATGGCAGTATTTTGTGTTTACAATAAAGAAAAGGCCATGTTCTCACAACGCGATTCAACGCTGCTACAGATACTGATGTCTTTTTTATCGGTTAGTATAAAAGATGAACTAAAATAAATGTATAAAAATAGCTACATATCAGGTATAGTGCTCTGTTTTATCTTGTTCCTTGGAACGCCTGGTAACGCCAATACTGCCCTTGGCGATACACTATTGGTAGGTATCCATCAGGATCCGCCCTTCGTAATCAAGGAAACGGGAGGTTATTCAGGAGTCTCTATTGACCTATGGGAGGCCATGGCCAAAGAACTTGGAATCGCCTTTGAGTACAAAGAATTCAGTGATGTAGTGGGTATTGTCCGTTCTTTGGACTATAACGAATTGGATCTTACGATCAATCCTATGTCCAATAGTCCTAGCCGTCTTGAACGGTTTCAGGTGAGCCAACCTTTCTATAATTCGAGCATTGGTGTTGCGACAACAGCAAATCGCCGGAGTCAATTTCAGATTTTTATTACTAATTTCTTCTCGATCGACTTTTTGAATGTGGTTTTGTTTCTTTTGATTATTCTCTCAAGTTTTGGAACCATTTTGTGGTTCGTTGAAAAACGAAAGAACAAGTACCAGTTTAGGCCCGGAATAATAGGCTTGTTCGATGGACTATGGTGGGCCGCTGTGACCATGACCACGGTGGGTTATGGCGATAAGGCCCCAAAAACCCAAATGGGCAAGACTATTGCAATCGTTTGGATGTTTACTGCTGTTATCATTATTTCCAGTTTTACCGCTACCATAGCCTCAACACTGACCGTAAACACATTGGAATCTAACATTAATGGTCTTGATGACCTACAGACGGTTGAGCGAATAGGGGTTGTCGGCGCCTCTAAGGGAGAACTTTTTACCATAGAACATGGTATGGATCCCTATCAGGTATACCGAACACCTTTGCAAGCGTTGCGCGCCTTATCAAGAAAGGATATTGACGTGCTTATTCATGATAAGACCGCTTTGGGGTATTTAATACGTTCAAATCAACTGGAATCAAAGGCTAATCTTTTGCCATTGACCTTTAGCAAACATTATAGAAGCTTTATTATGCCCAAAGCACATCCCTACTTCGATGAAGTAAATAAGCAACTTATTACACAGATACAATCTTTAGCATGGGCCGAGACATTAAAGAAATATAGTCTTTATGAGGAATAAGTAGAATTCTTCGGAACATGGACGCAAATTCCCTGAGGAGTCGCATTTTTGATTTTTGGACCTACTTATGGATTGATCCCAAAAGTCAATAAAAAGCAGATATCCGATGTTTCATCTTCAATGTGGGCATAATACCTTAAATCAGTGCTAAGAATGTTATGCCATATATCTTTGAAAAGTTAGCATGGATTCATTATATTGGCCTAAATATCGAGTCTTTACCCTACAGTGCGACGTTGAAAATGAATCCAATCCATTTGTAAAATGGGATTCATTAGTTAAATAGACCTAAATTCCCTTAAATAGAAATCAAATGTCAAAAAACCAGAAACCTGTAATCAATTTACACGAAAACCAGGAAGCCGATTCAAAAATCGAAGCCATAAAAAATCTAATTTTCGGCGATAATATACAGGCTTATAATTCTGAGTTTGAATCGTTGAAGCAAGACATTCTGGATAAGAAAAAAGTCTTGGAGGATTTGATCGATGAAGTAAGTTCCGAATTGAGAAAATCCATCGATGATGTTTCAACCGATGTCAACATTAGAATTACAGATCTGGAAAAGAACTTGTCAGCTAAAATCGATGACTTGGAAGAGAAGAGTATGGACAAGGAAACACTCGGTAAGTTACTAATAGATTTAGGCAAGAAGGTCAGTAACAAATAGTATTTTCAACGCTACTTTCGATGAGCGAAAAAGACAGATTAGAAATCCTTAAGGATATATTGTTCACTGACGATCGGGAGGATATCGATAGAATTGCCGATCGTATAGAATTGTTGGAACAGGCCTATAATGATAGGGAAAAGTTTTCTTCCAGGGTAGACCCGATTATTGAAAATCAATTGAATGAGTTTACCAAGAAAATTCCAGATACCTTAGGTCCCACTATTACCGCTACCTTAAAAAAGGAAATACAGAATCATAAAGATGAGGTGGTTGATGCCCTTTATCCGGTATTGGGTAAAATGGTAAAAAAATACGTGGCCCAAGAAATCAAGGTCCTTTCCGAAAAGATAGACAATCAATTAAGCTTCATCACCACATGGAAAAGAAAGATCAGGGCATTTTTCGGGGGAAGTAAGGAAAAAGAATTACTACTGCAGGACTTGGCCTCAGAAAAAATAGAACAGGTGCTGTTGATCGAACGTGATTCCGGAATATTAAAGGCGAGCTTTTCAAAGGCAAAAACCATAGATGAGGAAATGATCTCGGGAATGCTCACCGCAATAAAGACATTTGTGGAAGATGCTTTCAATCAGAAGAACCAAGAGCTCGAACTCATTGATTATGAGCTTTACAACATCCACATCCAAAGTTTTGTGAATTATTATGTGGCAGTAGTTGTTTCTGGCACCTATGGTTTAAAGACTAAAAATAGGGTACAGGATCTAATCTTCAATTTTTACCACAATTTCATGGAAATGAATTTGGACCTTATCTATACGAGTCGACACCTTGAGAAGCCCGTTGAAACTTTAAGTACTGAATTAGTTGAGAAAAAGCTAGCAGAATATTTCGGCAATGCAAAAATCTAAGAAAATCGTTATTCTTGGTCATTTTGGTGTCGGTAAAACATCTTTGATCCGAAGGTTTGTCAAAGATAGCTTCTCTGACAATTATAAGGTGACCATAGGGGTTCATATTACCAAAAAAGTAGTTGAATTAAGTCCTGATGAGAGCATTTCCTTGATTATATGGGATTTGGAAGGCACTGATGATATTCGAATGATCCGGGAGTCCTATTTATTGGGAACCCATGGTGTGGTCTTTGTTTTTGATGTTAGCCGACCGTCTACATTTCAAAATATAAATGAGGACCTACAAATTGTTACCAGCAAGACCAAGGAAACCCCTGTAATGGTGGTTGGCAACAAAGTGGATTTGATTATTCTAAGTGAATTACAATCCTTACTGGAAGAGAATAACATACAAGCAAATTTTTTGACCAGTGCAAAAACCGGGGACTCTGTCAATGGAATGTTCACCCAATTAGCTTCCCTTTTGAATGACCAAGCTTGAACAATATAAGGAACAGTATGCTAACCAGAATATTCAGTTTATTGTAATTGGATTTGATGGAACTATTGTTGAAAGTGATCAAACCTTCTTGAAGCTGAACAAAGGGGATTACATCTATGATGTTCATCCTTTTTTTGTTTCCTACGTTTCCGTGCTTGAATCGTCAGAGGAAACGATTACCTATAATTGTGTACATCTAGACTATCTGCAAAAGCAGTATATCACAGATGTGAAAATGATCAAGAAGGATAATCATATACTTCTCCTTATTTACGATTTTACGGATCACTATCTCTCTTATCAAAAATTAGCCCAAGCCAGAAACGAATCCATTATAAATTCTGAATTGGTGGTTCTCAAGAATATTGAATTGGAGGAAAGGGAACGCTTTAAGAATGCCTTTATTCGAAACTTTAGCCATGAGTTAAGAAATCCGCTTACAAGTATAATCTCGATCACCAGTGTCATTGAAGGCACCGATTTAACTGGTGAGCAAAAACAAATGGTACATTTTTTAAAGGAATCAAATGCCAATTTGAAACTCTTGTTGGATGATATCATGAGTATTAGTCTTATTGCTTCGGGGAAGCTTCAATTGCGTGACAAGGTTTTCAGCCTATTTGGTTTGTTACAATTAATTGAGTTTACCTATAAGACAAAGGCAGCTCAAAAATCAATTGATTTTGTGCTTAATTATGACAAAAAGGTTCCGGAATTTGTCGAAGGGGATCGCCTGAGGCTATTCCAAGTACTTACGAATTTATGCGATAACGCCTTCAAGTATTCCAAAGAAGGGGCGGTGACCTTGAATGTTAAACTCAATCAAAAAAGGGCCAATAAGGTAAATTTAAGATTTAGCGTATCCGATACTGGAATAGGGATACCTCAAGAGAAAGTAGATGCAATTTTTGAAAGTTTTACCCAGTTGGATGATTTTGGCAAAAAACAGGGCTCCGGGTTGGGCCTGTCTATTGTAAAAGGCCTTCTTGAACTTATGGATGCCAAGATCCGGGTTGAGTCTATTTATGGGAAAGGCTCTGAATTTTATTTTGATGTAACACTGAAGTTTCCTTTGGATCTGGCTTCCAGACCTATTTCAAAATACACCTTTAAAAGTTCGGGTTCCAGTAAAAAAATAGATGAACGTAAGTATAAATTGCTCATGGTTGAAGATGATGAGCAAATACAAACCGTTTTGTTCAAGGCATTAATGGATACAAATTTATTTTATATTGATTTGGTCAATGATGGTGCAATGGTCTTTGAGCAGGTAGCGAACAATACTTACGATATTATTTTAATGGACGTTGACCTTCCCAATGTCCCTGGCGACCATCTGACCCAATTGATCCGTGATTTTCCTTTTAAGAACATCAAGAACATTCCCATTATTGGTATAACCGCCAATGCGTTTGAGGAGAATATAAATGACTACTTGAACAAAGGAATGAACGCAGTGGTAACAAAACCATTTGAACTTACTGAACTTGTTGAGACTGTGCTTAAATTGCTCAAAAAGTGATGTTCCAATATTCTATTGTTTGCTTTTCACTTTCGAATACTTCTATTACTAGAGGATAATCCTATTTTTAGAATAATACAATAAAGTAGGAAAAACCGTATAACATATGCATTTTGTCGATCAAATCATGTATTTCATCGATGTTCATTTTTAATTTTTTGGTTCTTCTTTCCTGTTGCCAATCACTTATTAGATTTACCATGTATTAGGAGGCTAATAGATAGTGTCACCTGATAGGAAAAAGAAGCACAAATGGAATCCACATTTTTGGTAGAACTGTTTTTTGTAATTAGTATGCTGGTTTTTATGGCAACATTGTATATCATCATGCCTATTTCACTGGTCAAAAAGAAGGTGGTGACCAAGTCAAAATCGAATTTAACAAACACTCGATTTATAAATAAAAGTAATAAGTCTAAACTGGGTGACTGTTATTCATGATATAAAGTATTAACAATAAAACGGGTAATTAGCTATACTAACACTAACCATTGATTATCCGTAAGAACCGTTGGAATTAGATTGGCAATTCCAATGCGTCGAAAAAACCGGCCAAGGTTTTGATAATAATTAAGAGTAATTTAGGTTTTAATTAGTTTGGTTGGTTTAAAGACCCTGTTTTTCAGGGTCTTTTTTTAGGGAGCATTTAATTCGAAATTAAAAACACGGACACTTCAAAGAGATCACTCTTGTGTAATTAAAAAGAACATGTCATTACTTGAAAATCCATTAACCCTAAAACAACTCTTAAAAAACAATCCAGAAAATAAAGGGCATTATCAAAGTTTAAATTATAGAAACGGCATTACTTATGGATTATGCGATGAGGAATTATTCATAGGTTCGGTTTTCCGTAGTGATTTATTACTTATTCAAAAGAATGATGAACAAATTTTAGAGGCATTTTATAAGAGATTTAGCCTATTACCGACGCAAGAATTATGAATTGGGTCAAAACGGAATAAATACATCAAATGAAAAAAAGTTAATGCGCACGGATTACTGATTCTGATCGGGATCTTGGTAGTACTGCAATTTATAAACCATATGCTGTAAATCACAGTTGATCATTCATTTACAAGACATTCACATCCTTGACAATGCAATGAATTACTTGGGACTTGTACTATTCAAAAGGTTGATTCTATAATTCATAAGTAAATAAAGAAAGGGTTATGTTTGTTACTTTCCCCAGAGGGATAACTAGAAAGAGATTTCGGTTATCCCTTGTTTAGTTCCGCTAGTTCCGCGTTTCATTTTTTGTATATTTAGGTCTAAGTATTTTTTATGAGGTATCTACTCTTCACATTATTGGCCATATTCTTTATCGCCTGCAATTCAGAGGTAAAAAAAGAGGATCCTATACATAGGGCAATCCCAAAGC
>JAHHKH010000053.1 GCA_018679695.1 Maribacter sp. | reverse complement strand
ATGACGGTGGTGTTCTGTTTTGGCGAGGAGTTGGAAGACCGAAAATCGGGCAATCATTTTAAGGTGGTGGAAAGCCAATTAAGGAATGCCCTTTTTGGATTGGAGGCCAGTGCATGGAGTAAACTTATCTTGGCCTACGAACCGGTTTGGGCCATTGGTACCGGTGAAACCGCGTCTCCTGAACAAGCCCAGGAAATGCATGCCTTTATTCGTAAGACTATAGGGGCCGCCTTTGATCAAAACATAGCGGATAATGTTTCCATACTTTATGGGGGCAGCGTAAAGCCCGGTAATGCCGAGGAGATATTCTCTAAACCTGATGTTGATGGCGGACTCATTGGTGGGGCAGCTTTGGTCGCGGACGATTTTATCGCGATAATCAAAGCAATCTAAGACACTTTATTTAAAAATACTGAAACAGGCTAACAAGTTTGTATTTGTTGTCATTACGAGCAAAGCGAAGTAATTCATTGTTTGATTTTCACAAGCATAGAAATTGCTTCGTACCACTTCGGCACAGCTAGTGGATACTCGTAAAGACATAATTAGGACTTTTAAGTCAGTCTCATTGCGTTCCACGAAATCGAAACCATGTCCAACACCCTGTACATAGAATATACGTTTACGGTCACCCCACTGCAACCAACGGCTGATATATTAATTGCAGAGTTGGGTGAAGCGGGCTTTGAAAGTTTTGTGGAAAATGATACTGGTATTCAAGCTTATATCCAAAAGAATGATTGGCATAACACAATATTGAACGATGTTGAGGTATTACGTAATCCCCGCTTTAAGATTTCCTACATTTTCAAGGAGATTGAACAGCAAAACTGGAACGTCACATGGGAGCAGTATTTTAAGCCGATTACCGTTGGTGACCAATGTGGGGTGCGGGCTCCATTTCATGAAAAATCAAAGGTAACCTATGATATTGTCATTGAACCTAAAATGAGTTTCGGTACAGGGCACCATGAGACGACCCATATGATGCTGCAATGTATTCTGGAGCATGGGTTTGACGGAAAGACTGTTTTGGATATGGGCTGTGGCACCGGGGTTTTGGCAATCCTGACAGAGATGAAAGGTGCAAAAGCCATTGATGCCATAGACATTGATCATTGGTGTTACCTGAATGCCAAAGAGAATGTTGACAGAAACAGTTGTACGAATATCAATGTTCTTGAAGGTGACTCACGCTTATTGAAAAATCGTAAATACGATGTAATACTTGCCAATATCAATAGGAATATTTTGCTCGAGGACATACCTTCCTTTAGTAAATGCTTGAATGAACCAGGAGTACTATTTCTTAGCGGATTTTATTCGGATGATATTTCCCTAATCACTGAAAAATGCAATGAAAACGGACTCAAACTTGAAAAAATACTTAAAAAAAATAATTGGGTTGCGACAAAATATGTATTTTAGGGAGGTTAATTCCGATTTAAAAAATATTGAACTATGGGTACCAAGGAAAAAATTTCGGAAGAATTACTGCTTGATGAAGAAACAGTAAAACAAAACGAAATTGTACTTTTTAATGATGAGGTAAATACGTTTGATCATGTTATAGACACCCTTGTAGCTGTTTGTGATCATACGCTTGAGCAGGCGGAACAATGTTCCTTAATCGTTCACTACAATGGAAAGTGTACGGTAAAAACAGGGGAATACAAGGATTTGGAACCGCGATGCAGCCGATTACTACAAGCGGGCTTAAGCGCGGAAATTGTTTAAATATCCTTCATACATATCAATATTCCTTCTGCTATTTGTTCTTACTTCATGTAAGCAGAAAACTCCTGAATTAATTTGGGAAGAAAACTTTGATGGCGATTCGCTCAATGAATCATCATGGAATTATGAATTGGGTGATGGCTGCCCAAACCTCTGTGGATGGGGAAATAATGAAGTCCAGGTCTATACGAAGTCCAATCACTCATTTAGGGATGGATTCCTGCATATATCGGCCAAAAAGGAAGATTCCCTGATCACTTCAACCCGCATTACCACAAAGGATAAGTTCGAATTTAAGTACGGAAGGGTCGAGGCACGGGCCAAGTTACCGGTAGGTAAGGGCGTTTGGCCAGCTTTCTGGATGCTGGGTTCAAATATTTCTGAGGTAGGATGGCCGTTATGTGGGGAAATCGATATATTGGAATATGTGGGTAAGGAGCCAAATATGATTTTCACTTCTCTGCACACCCAAGATAGCCACGGGAATACGATTAATACCAAAAAGACCAGAATAGCGGATATCGAGGAGGGCTTTCATACCTATATGGTCGATTGGTCACCAGATAAAATTGAGTTCTCTGTCGACGATGATCTTCTTTATACCTTTGACCCAAAAGAGCGTTCTCGGGCCGTCTGGCCTTTTGACAAACCCTTTTATCTAATCTTGAATTTGGCGATCGGCGGTAATTTCGGCGGACCTGATATTGATGATTCCATATTTCCCCAGGACTTTGTCATAGATTATATTAGGGTATACCAAAACTAAACCGGTTTCTAACTATAATAATACATAAGAAAATTGTCAATGTGGCAACTTTTCCCTGATCACCCCATAAACAAATGTCCCCAGGATAGCCGCTATAATAACGATCAACATACTAAAGACCCCTGTGCCTACCAAAATATACATGGGTCCTGGGCAGGCACCTGCCAAGGCCCATCCCAAACCGAAGATAGAACCGCCCAAAAGATAGCGTATAAAGCCTTTTTCTTTGGGCCTGATATTGATTTTTTGGCCTTCAATACTCCGCAGTCCCAGAAGTTTTATTAGTGCAACGGCAATTACCCCAAGGATTACCGCTGAGCCGATGATACCATACATATGAAAAGATTGAAATTTGAACATTTCGTAAATACGGTACCAGGAAACCGCCTCGGATTTAACCAAGACAATCCCAAAGAACATGCCTACCAATAAATATTTTAAGAGTTTCATTAGGCTGTGAAGATTAGGGGTAAAATAAAATGGGTCATTATCAATCCTCCGATGAAAAAACCAATCACCGCTACCAAAGAGGGCTTTTGCAGGTTACTTAAACCAGAGATCGCATGCCCGGAGGTGCAACCCCCGGCATAGCGGGTTCCAAAACCAACCAAAAAGCCAGCAATTACCAATATTGATAAACCTTTTAAAGAGAGAACCGCATCCCAACTAAAAATTTCGGGGGGTAACAATGCCTCCCCTGCGTTTGTAAAACCCAGGGTCTTCAAATCGTTGATCGTATTGGATGACAGATCAATGGTTGATCCGTCCGATAAAAATTGGACCGTTAAAAATCCCCCTAGAATGGCACCGACAACGACGACCAAGTTCCAGCGTTGGGCTTTCCAATCGAATCTAAAAAAATCGGCGTACTTACCAGCGCCGCCCATACTGCATAAGGTTCTAAGATTGGAAGACATGCCGAAGCTCTTCCCGAAATAGAACAACAAAAGCATAATAAATGTGATCAATGGCCCTGAAACATACCATGGCCAAGGTTGAAGTAAATAGTCCATCCCATGTATTTGTTGCAAATATAGGCAATCGCTTAATTTAGTATAGTTTCAACGGGTTACAAGCATCTATTACTACTGTGCTAGGGATTATCATCGGAGCCAGTATTAGGTGCTGGATTGGTTTTCTATTGGCTATTATGCGGGGTTTTTGGAAGGTTTTTTTTCTTTTGAAAATGACTTACCAGAAAAAGAACCCCCACAATGGCGAAAGGAATGGTAAGGGCCATGATTATGCCAAGGCTTATCCCTATGG
>JAHHKH010000041.1 GCA_018679695.1 Maribacter sp. | reverse complement strand
GATTATAATGGAGGCCCTTTCAACTATTCCCAAAGTGCTGCAAGAACCACCACCCGAAATAGGGATCAATACCTTTGATTCACACAGTATCGAGTTATTGGTTAGGCCTTATGTTTTGCCAGACGATTATTGGGAAGTAACTTTTCAATCCAATGAGGCAATAAAAAGGGCATTTAGCGATAATGATATAAAAGTTGCGTATTCTGAAGGAATTGAAATAGGACTTATCGGGGAATAAGATTATTTTGAATTACCTTCGTTCTATCTGTTAAAGCTATTTATTTGGCTAGATTTTTGATGTGTTAAATGGCATGAAGAAATTATTACTTGTACTTGTATTGAGTGTTTCCTTTTTATCTACAGCTCAGGAACTAACCCTTAGAATAGGGACAATAATGAAAAGTATCGCTGTAAATGATACCATTCCTGAGGATTTCGCCTTGTTTTTGCCTACAAAGTTCGATGCATCAAAAAGTTGGCCAATAATCTTTGTTTATGATATGCAAGGTCGGGGCGATATGGTACTACGCATGTTTTCCGGTGCCGCTGAACAAAACAACTACATATTGGCGGCGTCGAACAAGGTCAATGATAGCTTGTCATTGACCCAAAATGTATTGATTTCCAGAAGAATGTTCAATACGGTATTTAAAATGTTTAAAATCCAAAAGGATAGGGTTTATACCGCAGGCTTTGATGGTGGTGCCCGGATTGCTTCTGTAATGCCAACATTCATGAATCAGATTACGGGGGTTATTTCATGTGGGTCCACTGTAGGTAATAAAGAAATATTATCAAGTAAAAATCCTTTTCATTTTGTAGGAGTTGTTGGCAATGAGGATTTTAATTATCCGGAGATGGTGAAAATGGAGAAGCTTTTTGATTTAATGAAATTCCCTAACCAAACATTGATTTTTAATGGAGGCCATAAATGGCCCTCGCAGCATTTACTTTCACGGGCAATGGAACTCTTTGATCTTCGGGCTATGACGAAAAAGGTAATACCTGTTGATACAGCATTTATTGAAAATAGTTATGATAGCCGACTTCTTGAAGTTAATGAACTTATTGCCAACAGCAGGGCAGTACAGGCCTATGATGAGCTCGGTGAGATTATGGAAGTATATAGACACTTTAAAGATGTGGATTCGCTTAAGAGCAGTAGAAAAACGCTTAAAAGAGGAACTGCCTATAAATCACAAAAAAGAAGTCTTAATACCTGGTTATTTAAAGAATCTCTTATAAAAGATGATTATGATTATTATTTGGAAGAAGACATTTTCACCTATAACTATAACAATTTGGGTTGGTGGAATTATCAAATGGGAGAATTGAAAAAGCATAGAAATAGCAAGAATGAATTTCAACGACAAATGGGGGTTCGTCTAGAAGGATATTTGAATGCCTTGATCGAAGATAATATTGATTTGATTACCCTTGATACCCCGATTGATGAAGAAGCCTTAAATTTTCTTTGGATGTTGAAAACCATAACATCCCCTGACGATTTTTCATATTATAAAAAAGTGATTTCCTTGAATGCCAAAGTAGAGGACTATGGTACGGCCCTGTATTATCTCGAAGAACTTTTAAAAAGGGGATATTCCAACACCGATGAACTTTATGCATTGGAGCATACAGCACTATTCCGGATTACTCCAGAATTCAACGCATTGGTTGCAAAGTATTTGAAAAAAGCAAGGTACGATATCATTGAAGAATAAGATTGGGGACATTGGAAACATCCCAATCTATGACTAGTCCTTTGGCGATGGACCGAGTAATCTCCTTACCGTAGAGAATTTCACATAAATAAAGGGCAGCTTCAAAACTTTTTGCCCCCCCAGCCGAGGTTATATATTTGCCATCATGTACAAAAATAACATCATCCGCTATCGCTAAATGCGGAAATGTTTTCCTGTAAAGTTCTATATCATTGGGAAATGTTGTTGAAGTAACACTGTCTAACACTCCGGCTTTGGCCAATACAAAAGCACCATCACAATGTGAGGTTATGTATAAGGCATTTTTATCAACCTTGCGAACAAAATTCAGCATTGCAGTATCCTTTAAGTCGCTATCTAGATGATGTTCCGCACTAGGCACCACTAGAATGTCGATTTGGGGTAGTGAATCCCGGGTATAATCAAAATCAGGTAATATGCGAACGCCTTCAAAAGTCGCTACTGGATCTAAGGTATTTGCAACCGTAAACGTGTTCATCGCTTTTATGCCCTTCCTGTATTGCGTATGCTGAAAAATATCAAAGGGAGCTGTAAATTCGGTATTATAAGTGCCGTCCATAATTAAAAATGCGACATTATAACGTCCTTCCTCAATTTTGGGCAAAACCCGTTCTTTTTCCACCAAGGTATGTACTTGCTCTTTTTTAGAATTACATCCCATTGAAAGAATGAAGAGTAAAAAAAGTAAATAGGCATATTTCATTGTTTATGTCGTTTTAAAACATTCCTTAAAAGTAAAAGTAGCAATATTCCCAAAAAGCAGATCATCGAAATACCATACCAGGTAATTTCATAGCCAAAACTAGCAACCGAACGCATTCCGGTATTATGCCCAAACACATGTGCTAAAGAAAAGGAAATACTGTATAATGCCATATACTCGCCTTGATTTCCTCTTTTTGCACGATCCATGGCAAAGGCATTCGAAAAGGGAAATGCGATCATCTCCCCAAGAGTCACTAGAAGCATCCCCAGAGTCAGTACTCCTATCCAGGAGATGAAGTTCAATATTGAAAAACTAATGGCGGTCAAGACTAATCCAATAATTATGTTCGAAATTTTGGACCAAGGCCTGCTTTCCATATACTTGATCAAGGGCATTTCAAAAACAAAAATGAAAAATCCGTTCAAAGCCAAGAGCAAACCAATTTGAAACTCGCTTAAGGAATGAACTTCACTATAGTATACGGGTATGGTAGAAAAGTATTGAACAAAGGCAAATCCGAACAATACCATTGCTGCAATGAATAAAAGGTATTTAGAATCGCTATAAGCCGATTTGGGTGATTTATGATGTACATTATCCAATACAATTGATTTTTTAGGATTAAGTACCAGTAACAATAAGGCCCCGGCCAAAATACATGTCAGGCCATCGACCCAGAACAATCCTCGGTAGCCTAAGGAACCAATGATAATTCCGCCAATTGCCGGACCTGCTGAAAACCCTAAATTTATGGCCAAACGAATCAAGGAAACCGATCGTGTTTTGTTTTCGGTCTTACTATAGGCATTCAAGGCAACATAAACCGCGGGCCTAAAAGCATCGGCAAAGATCATAAGAATGAATATTCCTATACAAATTGCCCAAAATCCGCTAAGAAATTGAATGCCGATAAAGAATATCCCCGTTGTGATCAGGCTTATGAGCATTACTTTATAAAAGCCCAGCCTATCGGTTAACCTACCTCCAATCCAGGCGCCCACAAGGGACCCAAGCCCAAAGCTGGTCATTATACTACCAACATTTTCCAAGGTGAATCCCATACTTTGCGTTAGATACAATGATAGAAAAGGTATTACCATTGTTCCTGCCCTATTCACAAGGGTAATCAATGCCAGCCACCAAACCTCTTTGGAAAGACCTTTGAAGGAATTTATATAATTTATATATAGTTGTTTCATTGTAATTTACATCCAAAAAATAAAGCCTGACAATGCTGCCAGGCTTTATGATATTTTAAAATTCACTCGATTTTAAGCATAAAAACACTGGATCCACCTCAGTAGATATAGTATTGCTTTTTTATGAATCGATCTTATACTCATAGGGGGTTACGATTGGAACAAATCTAGCTAAAATTTATATAAGTTGTATTTTTGTTTTTATAATGCATCATTTATGAAAGAGGTCTTTTATGTGCTGTTTTTTTTAACCCTTATAACGAGTTGTAAACAGGAGAGAAAATACCATGACGAAAAACGAAATGAAACGGTGTTGGTTACAACTACTTCTTTGAAGGATATTTTAAAGTTCCAATCTAAAATGAATGAAGATTTTAAAAACCCTGAAACCTCGCCTTTACCTGATAGATTTCGAAAAGAATTTGAGAGGCTTGATTTTTTTCAACCTGATACAAGCTATATAGTCAAGGCAAAATTTGTTTTAACACCTGAAGCCTTACCTTTTTTTATGCCTACCACTACAGATCGAATGTCTGAGGAAGTTGTTTATGGAATTGCCCATTTTCAACTCAATGGGCAGGAACACCGGTTAGAGGTTTATCAAAATAAAAAATTGATGTTGGAAGAAGGGTATGAAGATTATCTTTTTTTACCATTCGCTGACCAAACCAATGGCGTAGAAACCTATGCTGGGGGAAGGTATATTGATTTGTCAATACCAACGGGAGATAGTATTACCATCGACTTCAATAAAGCCTATAATCCCTATTGTGTTTATAACAAGAAATATTCCTGTCCAATTGTGCCAAGCGTCAATGCACTGAATACCAGAGTTCTTGCTGGAGTAAAGGATTTTAAAAAGGGCAAAAAATAAAAACCCCGACATTATCGCCAGGGTTTTCAATCAACTCAAACTATAATAAAACCAACCAATTATATTAGAAAGAATAAATAGCTGCAAGTACAAAGGAAGATAAGCTGCCCAGAGGTTCTCCGTCAGCATCTAAAAATGCATCTTCAGAAGCGCTATCCAACCTTAGCTCAGGCTTAATCATTAGATCACCGATGGTAGCGCTACCTGTTAGCGTAACCGCAAATACGCTGGCATCACCTTCTGGATCAGTCGCTCCAATAGCACCAAAGAAATCGGTTTCAGTGAAATATTCGCCTCTTAGCCCAATAGTAAAGTTATCTGAAGTGGCCAGTTGGGGATAGATTGCTGCACCTGCAAAACTGCCGATACCGTCGGCACCATCAAAATAGGCCGCATTGATTCCTAAAAAGAAGTCTTCCGAAACATCAAAACCACCAGTGAAATCCACTTCAAAAGAACCATCATCGGCCAAGAAATTCAAAAATTGACCGCTATAACCCAATTGTGCACCATAAGCGTATTTGCCATTAGGGTTAAACTCTGTCAAATCCGTTGGGTTCATGACGGCCAACATAGCAGACCAATCATTCCCTAGATCAAAATCAGCTTTTAAACCAGTATGGCTAAATGGTCCATAAGAGAATAAATAAGAAGTACTGTAGTTGAAATTAGCCGCCGGTGAAATTACTTCGTACCCTAGGAATGTATTAAAATTTCCAAAAGTAAGCGTTACATTGTCACTAACATTCCAATAGGCATATAACTGATTTACAATATCCCCGGTAGCAGAGTACATTGG
>JAHHKH010000040.1 GCA_018679695.1 Maribacter sp. | reverse complement strand
ATCACCAATACTTTGACCATTGATTTATTGTATACTATGTCTGATTGGGCAGCCAAAAGAAATGAGGCAAAGTTGAAGCAAAGCTACTTTAGAGATGCTGAAGAACTTAAAGGCCTAGTGAATAAATATATGTGGAATGAAGAATTGGGTTGGTTCGATAATCTTTATCCTGACGGGACCAAAGGCACTATTTGGACCTATCATTTATTCGATTTATTAGGAACGGATTTTCTGCCAGACCATCAGGCATATCGTTTGGTAAGTCATTTGCAGGAAGGTGAGTTTCTAGGTAAATATGGGGTGTATTCAATTGCCCGCAGAGATACTGTGCATTGGGACTTGATTGATTCCGATTGGGGTGGTGGTGGCCAATATGCAGGAATGCCGGGGCGTATTTCCAGAAACCTATATCAAAAAGGTTTTGCTGGTAAAGGTTGGGACGTACTTAAGAGAAATAGTAGATATGTTAATCATTTCCCGTATCTGCCACAGAATCCACGTATTGATACTCCCGAACAAGATCGATCATCTATGCCGTTAGAAATTTCAGCTGGTGCAGGAATGGAAGCCATTGTTTTTGGGACATTCGGAATAAAGATGGAAGAAGATAAGTTGACTATAAAACCTTTTAACCACGAAGATATCGGAGAAGCAACACTTACTGATGTCGTCTGGAAAGGCAGAAAATTCGGAATTCATTTGACCCGTAAAACGTTCTCGGTATTTGAAGGTGAACAATTGATTGCTAAAGAATTTTATGGGGAAAAAGTAATTGTAGAATAGACGACACAAGTTGGAAAAGTAAACATCTTATTTCAGGGTTGATCCAACTACAAAAAAAGGAATATTAAAATCACCTAATTCAATACCATGAAAGCATTTTATTTACCATTCGTAGTTCTTATTATTTTAGGACCGTTAGTACGGCCCCAAGAAAACCATCTAGCAGGTTTCAAACAAAAAATTAGTGGAACTGATTTTACGTACCACTCCCCATTCTCATATAGGGAGAAGTGCCTTTTGACAAGGGCAAGGGCAGATGTTGAACCCATAGTATGGGAAACAGGGGTTGTTCCGGATGAATATGATAAAAAGACCGTGTCATTCATTTGGTTGTACGGTATTGGAGCAAAGTCTCCGGCCCAGGCCTTTGATCTTTATGTGAACAACCAAAAGGTATTGACGTTTTCTTCCCCAAATAACAATGAACTCGTACGAAGAATATCCGGAAAAGATGGGGTTGAGCTCACCTTCAACCGTTCCATGGTCGATATGAACCGGGATGAAATGGGTACAGCGGTTTTAACACTACCAAGTAATTATTTCACACCCGGTAAAGCGGTTGTATTAAAGGTTGATGGTGTGGACAATAATAGCAATGATTGGTTCATGACATTTAACCGAACCCTGAATGAGGATCTTAAGACACGGCAACTTAAAACCGTAACCAAAAAAGAGGGTAAACTTTTCCACACCGTACGGTTTGAATTCGTGCATTTGAAAGAACCGACCAAAGCGAGTATTTCAACTGCGGATATTACCAAGGAATTTGAAATCAATACAGGTTTTAGCGAGGTCGATTTTCTGGTTCCTGCTGTCACTTCATCTACCAAGATCAATGCAGCGGTTCAAATAGGTCAAGAAAGCAAACCAATAAGTTTTATGGTTGAACCTATTAAGGAATGGACCATTCACTTGGTGCAGCATAGTCATACCGATATAGGCTATACAAGATCACAGACAGAGATATTGACCGAGCATTTACGTTTTATAGATTATGCGCTTGATTATTGTGACCAAACGGACCATTACCCGGATGAGGCCAAGTTCAGTTGGACCTGTGAAGCCGCTTGGACTGTTCGTGAATATTTGAAGAACAGACCAAAAGAACAAATAGACCGCCTGTTGAGACGTATTAAGGAAGGACGTATTGAGGTGACCGGTATGTTTTTCAATTTCTCGGAAATCATTGATGAAACAGCCTTGGCCATACAAACGCAGGCACTTTCCCATTTTAAGGAAAGAGGTATAGATGTGAACACGGCGATGCAAAATGATGTGAACGGTATTGGTTGGGCGATGATAGATCTGTATAAGAATACGGGGGTGAAATACCTCACTATGGGTCAGCACGGGCATAGAGCACAGGTTCCTTTTGATAAGCCAACGTCATTTTGGTGGGAGTCAAATGCAGGGAATCGTTTGCTCGCATATCGCAGCGAGCACTATATGCACGGCAATGCATTGAGTCTTACTTCCGGGGAGATCGATCAATTTAGGGCAAATCTCTCCCAATACCTCCATGAACTTGAAGAAAAGGGATATCCGTATGACAAAACGGCTTTTCAGTTTTCAGGATACCT
>JAHHKH010000039.1 GCA_018679695.1 Maribacter sp. | reverse complement strand
TCGCAGCCCAACATGGATGCATATACCGAAAAATTAAGCGCGTTACCTCCCGGAAACATAGTCCGAATGTGAACATAGTCATCCACAACATTATCCCCGATTCCTATAACTTTCATTCTACTATTCCCCATCATCAAAATTAGTATTCCACTATATCCATATAACGGCGTTTTTCAAGTGGATGATTACGAATTTTCGCCAATGCTTCTCTGTAAACACAGAGCACGCTGTAGAATAAAATCGGATTAAAAAACTCCACTACGGACTCGGGAAGCAGATCAATACCAAGTTCTTTGGCGTCGATTACTACATAATTCTTGGCATATCTTTTAAGAAAAACGATCACACGTTCATCTAGTGGACGAGTCCGGCCTTCATTCAACAGCACAATGAAATTGGTTTTTTGGTCTGTAACTTCGAAAGGACCATGAAAGAATTCTCCAGAATGAATCGCACTCGCATGTAGCCATTGCATTTCCATCAAGGAGCAGATTGCAAAGCCATAGGCATGACCATAGCTCGCTCCGCTCGATAACGTGTAGAACAATTTCCCATTCCGATAAGTTTCTGCAAATGTCACTGCTCGTTCGCTTACTTTTTTACAGGCTGTTGCAACGACATCGTCTATCTTTTGCAAAGCTTCTTGGAATTCGTCGTAATAAGCGTAGCCCTCCGACTGTTGCAATATTTCTAGACAAAGTGCCAGCGTGATTGCCATTGGATTATTCTGAACACTTGATTCATCACCCCATTCGTATACCACATTGTGATCCGAAAAAGCCGCAATATCAGATGCCTTATTGTACGTCAATGTAACAGTGAGCGCACCGGCTGCTTTTGCAACTTTCACCGCCTCAATTAGCTCTGGAGTACCTCCGCTATGCGAGCACAAGATGACAATCGACCGTTCTCCTAGCACCCTGGGTACTGCATGAACAAACTCGTTCGCTGTATAAAGATCAGTCCGCAATAGGCAGCTTTCACTCATTAGAAAGAATTTGGCAGGGTAAAGATCTACCAATGAACCTCCACAGGCAACTAAAAACACCTCTGACATTTGAAGACCGTCCTCAGCTTTCGCCTTGATTGTTTTCACAAGTGCCTTTGAATGAAATTTGATTGAATTCATAAAATTTAATATTTATATTATGACGGGATCTATTTTAATTTTAATAAACGGAAATAGTCAACAAGAGCATGGTTGTTAGTATTAACAGCACAAGGAGAGGCAATACAAATTGCAACCACTTATTGAACCCTATTTTCACAATGGTCAATGCCACCAATATTAAACTTGTAGGATTGATCAAATAAAACAACCCATTACCATACTGATAGGTATCAACAATCGTCTCCCTTCCTATGTTTACAGTATCTGCCAATGGGGACATAATAGGCATGGTCAAAACAGCCAATCCTGACGAGGATGGTATGAAAAAGGATAAGCCACCATAAATAAAGAACATGACATTCGCAAACAGCCCTTTGTTCATCCCTTCTGTTATAAAACTTGCCTGATATAGAATGGTATCGCTAACAAGTCCATCTTCCATTATAATGCTAATACCCCGCGCGATACCTATAATAAAGGCAACACTCAGTAAATCTGCAGCACCTCTTGCAAACGTCTCCACAAAAACACTTTCTTTAATCCTTCCAATAAACCCAATAAGTATAGCCCCAACAAGAAACGTAGAGGTCATTTCTACAAACCACCAATTAAAAAAGGAAACACCAGCGATCATAACGATAAAGCATAATGAAAATACAGCGATAATAAGTCTCAACCGATTAGTGAATTCCATTGAAGTGTTTTTTGTATTTACTTTGAACAGTTCCTCTAAAGACTCTTTTTGGTCATAAATAAGAGACTTTGAGGGATTGTCTTTTACGCGCTTAGCATAGCGCAGAATATAAAGAATAGTAATGGTCAAGCAAACAACCAGCATAATTATACGATTCTCGAGGCCAATTGTCCAATTTATTCCAGCAGCATCCGAAGCAATAATTGTCGAGAACGGATTTATTGTAGAGCACATGGCCCCAATACCTGACCCTAGAAAAATACAGGCAAGCCCAACCATAGCATCATATTTTGCTGCAAGAAATACAGGAATTAAAATAGGATAGAACGCCATAGTTTCCTCAGAAAGACCAAAGGTTGTGCCTCCAGCGGCAATAAGTGTTGTTACTAAAATAATTAGAAGGTACTCCCTACCCTTAAGTGTTTTTGCTATCCATGAAAGTCCAGCATCAAAAGCACCTGTGAGATTCATTATCCCAATTAGGCCACCAATAATAAGGATTAGAAAGATGATGTCTGCCGCCGCGATTATCCCTTTTATAGGCGATTTCACCAAAGCTGCAAGTCCTTGTGGTTTTGATTCCACTTCTTTATAGGTATCAGGAATTCCGATGGGCTTGTAGATATCACCACTTGTAAATTTTTGAATAGGAATTTTAATGTTAAGGCTTTCCAGGGTTTCTTGGGTTGCCGCTAATTCAACGCTTTCTTTTAAACTTGTTTTTGTAAGAGTATTGTTTGTAGCATTATAAACAAGGTTATCGTATTGTCCTGCAGGAATCAACCAAGTTAGGAGCGTAACAAAACCAGCAATAATTATTAGAATGGTTTGGGCTGTCGGAAATTTCAATTTTTTCATCTATGGGTTCTATTACTATTTCTTAGATTGGTCCCAATGCACCCCACCGGGAAACCTATGGCAGTTAGGTTAATATTAAGGTACTTATTTGTCAAGTTCCACTTAACCAAAAAAGGCATTTTCTTTGTTCTAACGTATTTCTTGCCTGCCATTTCATTGTCGACTAAACTCCAGCAATAAAGTTTTAGCGCATTTCAAAATAATAATAATTTATATTGCCCGCTATGAGCCTTGATTTACTTACCAATTATAAATTTACCTAAGAAAGGATAACTCTGTTTTCAGGTTCGTAAATAGGATGCCCCGTTAATATCAATAATTCCTCCAGTCATATACTCCAGTCCTTTCATTGAAAATAAGACAATTGCTCTTGCGACCTCATCTGCAGTAGCAACCCTGTTTAGCGGACTTTGTTTTTTTATTTGATTACCAGCTTCGCTTTTTAATATTTCAGAAGCCATATCTGTTTCAACAAAACCTGGCGCTACAACTCCAACTGTAATATTAAAAGGAGCGAGAAATTGGGCAAGAGACTGGCTTAGTGCATTTAATCCTGCTTTACTTGCACCATATGCGGGATGATTAGGCTCACCTCGAAATGCCCCTCTCGAAGAAACATTTATTATTTTTCCTCCTTCATTTTGAATCATATGACGGGATACTAAATAACATAAATTTGACACCCCTGTTAAATTGGTCATGATTGTTTCATTCCAACACTTTTGCCATTGTATATAGTCTACATCGGTTATTTTATGCTCAACAAAAATCCCTGCATTATTTATTAAAATATCCACTCGTCCGTAATCCAATATTATATCTTCAAAGACCCGCTCAATTTCTCGAGGTTTTGTAATGTCTAACTGATATGATTTGTGCCTCCCTTTTTTGTCTAATTCTTCAAGCGTAATTTGTGCGGCATGTTTATTGGATTTATAAGTAAAAATCACATTTGCATTTAAAGAGGCATAAAGTTTTGCACAGGCTTTGCCAATTCCTCTTGACCCACCTGTAATCAGAACGTTTTTTTTTGAAAAATTTATTTGCATTGCGTATTTGATTTAAAATATTCGCCAATCGGTTCAACTATGATTCCTACCTGCAGATCTGGGGCATACAGGACATTATAACAACCTCCGCGAATTAGCTGGGTAATTGTGCTTTGGCCAAAACGTAGATTGTCTTCCCCTGAATCCGAGCTATTGCTTAAAGTTAAGTATTTCCACCTAATAAAGTCCGTTCCTGTGAAAGGCGGGTGGTGCCACAAAGAATCATAAGTACTGTTATAGGAGCTGGTAGGTATAGCC
>JAHHKH010000029.1 GCA_018679695.1 Maribacter sp. | reverse complement strand
GGTGATCTGACCAGGAATGATCCAACAAAACTGGTTTCCAGTGGTGGACCCATTACCCAGGACAATACAAGCGTTGAATATTACTGTACCATTTTTGCCGCCAATGAAAGTCCATTGAAAGAAGGCTTGTTATGGGTGGGTAGTGATGACGGACTGATCCATGTTTCCAAAGATGGCGGTGCGAACTGGGATAATGTAACCCCTGGAAATATGCCCGAATGGAACATGATCAATAGTATTGAACCCTCTGCTTTTGAAGAAGGCACCTGTTATGTTGCTGCAACGAGGTACAAGCTGGGCGATTTTCAACCTTACTTATATAAAACAACGGATTACGGGCAAACCTGGAAAAAAATAACAAACGGTATAAATAATGAGCATTTCACAAGAGTAGTTCGTGAAGACCCTAAACGTAAAGGCTTGTTGTACGCAGGAACAGAGACTGGTATGTATGTTTCCTTCGATGATGGGGCGAATTGGAGTCCATTTCAATTGAACCTGCCCATAGTACCGATTACTGATTTGGCCATAAAAGAAAACAACCTGGTCGTTGCGACCCAGGGGAGAAGTGTATGGATAATCGATGACCTTACTGTTTTGCATCAAATGGATGCTAACAAGAAAAACGTCTCGTCCATATTATATAAACCAAAGGATTCGTATCGAACAAAAGGGGGTACGCTTAGAACTCCTTCCAAAACAGCCGGGGCCAATCACCCCAATGGAGTGATCACCCATTTTTACCTGAAAAACCTGGCAGAGAAAGACAGTATAAGTCTAACTTATACATCCATGACTGGCGATACCTTGGCGAACTATAGCAATACTGCAAAGGAGAAAGACAAAAAATTGAAAGTCAAAAAAGGCGGAAATACCTTTGTCTGGGATACCCGTGGTAAGGGAGCCAAGAAATTGGAGGGGATGATCCTATGGTGGGCGAGTCTGGAAGGCGCAAAGGCTGTGCCCGGGGACTATAAGGTGCATTTGAATGTGAATGGTAGTAGCCAATCGCAAACGTTCAAGATAGTTCCAGATCCCCGGGCAGAGGTTTCGGTGGCCGATATGCAAAAGCAGTTCGATTTTATTACCGATATCAACACTACCCTCGACAAGGCCCATAAATCCATTGAAAAAATAAGAAAGGTAACAGCGCAATTGGATGCCTTTAGCAAACAGTACAAAGACAATGAACAAACCAAGGAATTGGTGGAGAAAGCTAAAAACATGAAAGAGAGCCTGGGTACCGTCGAGAAGGCGTTGTACCAGACCAAGAATCGAAGCGGACAGGATCCCTTGAATTTTCCCATTCGGTTGAACAATAAACTGGGTCATTTGAATAGTTTGGTAGCCATTGATGACTTTCCCCCAACGGAGCAGGATATCGCTGTTAAGAATGAACTCACCGGGCAAATCAATGAACAACTCAAGGCTTTTGATGAGGTCGTTTCCAAAGAACTGCAAGAGTTCAATGATTCCTTTAATGAGTTGAAATTAAATTATCTTTTTGTTGAGGAATAGGAGTAATTTAAATTGAAACTATGGTGACACCTAGGTCTTTATTTTTGATTTTTGGGTTTGTCATTGGGAGTGTATTTCATATAAATGCACAAAAAAACGAACGGCCCAATGTCATCATCATCATCACCGATGATCAAGGGTATGGCGATTTGGGTTATACCGGAAATCCCCATGTCAAAACACCCAATATAGACGCTTTTGCAGCCGAAAGCGTCCGCTTCAATAACTTTTATGTATCACCGGTTTGTGCCCCGACCAGGGCAAGTTTAATGACGGGTAGGTATTCGCTTAGAACTGGGATCAGGGATACCTATAACGGTGGGGCGATAATGGCTCCCAACGAAGTGACGATAGCGGAAATGTTGAAGCAAGCCGATTATAGGACAGGTATTTTTGGCAAATGGCATTTAGGGGACAATTCACCCTCGCGACCAATAGATCAAGGTTTTGATGAGTCGTTGATTCACCTTTCAGGTGGCATGGGTCAGGTGGGTGATTTCACAACATATTTTCAAGGGGACCGCAGTTATTTCGATCCCATATTATGGCATAATGGTAAGCAAGAATCCCATAAAGGATATTGTAGCGATATTTTTGCCGAAAGTGCCATTGAATTTATTGAAAATAACCATCATCAACCCTTTTTCTGTTATTTGTCTTTTAATGCCCCCCATACCCCTTTGCAGGTTCCGGATAAGTACTATCAGCAGTATAAGGATATAGATCCTTCAGCCGGTTTTGAGGATGATTCAAGACCATTTGTTGAAATGAGTGAAAAAGACAAGGAAGATGCCCGAAAGGTGTATGCCATGGTTTCCAATATTGATGATAATATAGGAAGATTGTTGCAAAAACTTGACGATCTTAAACTGGCCGATAATACCCTTGTCGTCTTTATGACAGATAACGGTCCGCAACAAACTAGATATGTTGCGGGTATGAGGGGCAGAAAAGGCAGTGTGTTTAGGGGCGGTGTTCGGGTTCCCTTTTACCTAAGATACCCAAACAAGTGGAGAGGAAACCTAGATATTGAAACTTCCTCTGCCCATATAGACGTGTTTCCAACACTTTCTGAACTATGCAATGTAAAATTGCCGGAAGAACGAAAAATTGATGGCAAGAATTTGGCTCCGCTGATCGAGGGGGAAGAAATACCATGGGAAGACAGACCTTTATTTTTTTATTGGACACGCCGTTACCCGGAACTTTATCAAAATATGGCCTTACAAAGTGGATCCTATAAATTGGTAGGTCAAACTGATTATAATGCGCAAATAACCGATTTTGGATTGTTCAATATCAAGGATGACCCTTATGAAGAAAACAATTTGGCACAACAGAGGAAGGACCAGGCCTTAATGCTCAAAAAAGAAATGGATTTAAAATATA
>JAHHKH010000028.1 GCA_018679695.1 Maribacter sp. | reverse complement strand
CTAATAACAGGATCACTTATTGGTTGTGTTGAAAAAAGGAATAACCTGAAAACATCGGATACCAAGAGCATACTAGTTGCTAAGCCTGAGGTAGACCCAATGGACTTGCTTATTGATAAACCTAGTGATATTAGTACTCCTAATGATATGGTTTGGATACCCGGTGGTGAGTTTATCCAAGGAGCCGTTCCTCAAGACCCTATGGCTATGGCGCACGAGAGGCCAGCACATAAGGTTGCCGTGGATGGATTTTTCATGAAGACTACCGAAGTTACGAATTCCGAGTTTGAAAAGTTTGTCGACGCGACCGACTATATTACTCTTGCGGAAAGGGAAATTGATTGGGAAGAAATGAAAAAACAACTTCCCGAAGGTACACCTAAACCACACGATTCGATTATGCAACCCGGATCTTTAAACTTTAAAAAAACCAAAAATTCAGTTCCGAACCTATATGATTTTTCACAGTGGTGGCGATGGTCGATTGGTGCTAACTGGAAACAACCCAATGGTCCTGGTACGAATATCAAAGGTAAGGGCAACCATCCAGTTGTGCATATAGCTTACGAAGACGCCTTGGCTTATTGTGAATGGGCAGGAAGACGTTTACCCACTGAGGCGGAATGGGAAAGAGCTGCCCGCGGTACTAAAGCGAACAGCATCCTATTTTGGGGTGATGATATTTCGGTTTTATCAAAAATGGCCAATACCTGGGAAGGTGAATTTCCCGTATTGAATACTAAAGCCGATGGCTATGAGCGACGGGCCCCGGTTAAAGCATACCCCCCGAATGACTTTGGTCTCTACGACATGGCTGGGAATGTTTGGGAATGGACCAGTGATTGGTACAACACAAATTATTATAACGAGGTAGCCAGTGACAACAATACAATATACAATCCTAAGGGCGCCGATAGGCCCTACAACGCAAGGGACCCCTATGCAAAGGAAAGAATCATGAAAGGTGGTTCCTTTCTTTGTAATGCATCGTATTGCGCTAGCTATCGAATTTCATCACGAATGGCAACAAGCATGGATTCATCTATGGAGCATTTGGGTTTTAGAACTGTGGCTACGATAGAGATGGTAAGAAATATGAATAATAAATAGTTTATTAAATGGAATTTCTAAAGAATTTTGATCCTGAACTTACAGTAGATTCACCAGGTAGAATAAATATAATAGGGGAGCATACCGACTATAATATGGGATATGTTTTACCCACTGCGATTGAAAAGAAGATTATTTTCAAATTTCAAAAGAATGGTTCCGATAAGATATGCCATGTTTAAAGTAAAGGTTATGATAAGGGCTTTAAGTTGTCTTTGGATAAGATTGAAATAAGCAAGGTAGAATGGGAAAACTACATTTTAGGTGTCTTGAACGAGATTGCTAAGCGCACCGATAAATTAAGGGGTTTTGATTGTACATTGGAAAGCCATGTACCTATAGGTTCAGGGGTAAGTTCTTCCGCTGCATTGGAATGTGGACTAGCTTTTGGACTCAATGAAATGTTCAATTTAGGACTATCCAAAATGGATATAGTTGAGTTATCGCAAGCCGCTGAACATACATATGCAGGTACCAAATGTGGGATTATGGATCAATTTGCTTCCGTTATGAGCAAAGAAGGACATGTAATTCTATTGGATTGTGAATCGCTTGAGTTTTCCTATATACCCATACATATTGAACCCTACAAGATCGTACTATTGAACACCAATGTTTCACACAATCTGGCATCGGGTGAATACAATGTTCGAAGAGCCCAATGCGAAGAGGGAGTAGCCGTACTTCAAAAAAAATACCCAGAGGTCAAATCTTTGCGAAATGCCACAATGGATATGTTGAATAGTGTAAAAAATGATTTGGACATAACCGTTTACAATCGCTGTTCCTATGTAATTCAAGAGAAAAGTAGAGTTCTGGAGGCGGTAGAAGCGCTAAAAAAGGATGATCTTAAAAGAGTAGGTGAGCTATTGTATGAAACACATGACGGACTCAGTAAAAAGTACGAGGTCAGTTGCCCCGAATTGGATTTTCTTGTTGAATTCTCGAAGAAATATGAAACGGTTTTAGGCGCTAGAATGATGGGTGGCGGTTTTGGTGGTTGCACTATAAATCTGGTACATGAAGATGCTCTTAATGATTTTGTAAAAGCTGCAACCAAGGCTTATGAAAATGAATATAATCTAAAATTGTCTTGGTTTGAAGCAAGTCCAAGCCAAGGGACCTCCATAATAACTGATTCGTAAGGGTACGAATTTCAATGAAAATCAACAAAGACGGTTCAATATCCGAACTGCGGAGTGCATTTTGGTTTCCCTGCAAAGTAAAAATAAAAGGGATTGTTTTTATGACATCAATTGATTGTGCCTCAAATTTTTAAGAAAATAAGAACCCGGGTATTCAATTAAGCCCTAGTCTAAAAGTCGTTGGGGAAAGGCAAATACCATAAATCCTTGCAACATCGAATCGGATAATATTCATTTTATTTTCAAGTAATGATATTTGTCATGGTTTGGTTTTGGTAAAGATTTTAGCTTTATATAAATCTTAAAACCAGATACTATGACAATCGATATTCAATATGTTCAAATGCCTACCAGTGAAGCTATGAATACCTTGATTACAGCGAAATTAAAGCGTCTAGCCAACAAATATGACTGGATTATAAGGACACAGGTTCATTTTAAGCAAGAAAATGACCCTACAGGAAAAGGGAAGATCTGCGAAATGGAATTGAGTGTTCCCGGTCCTAGAATATTTGCGCGTTCCAATGAGGATGATTTTGAAAAAGCTGCCGCGAATACCATTAAGGATTTAGAGAAACAACTGAGTAAAAGAAAGGCCATAATGAATAAACGCTAAGATATAATTATGGATTAACCCAAATAATTCAATATCATGAAGAAAATACTTATACCTATTGATTTTTCCGATTTCTCTGAAAACGCCTTAGAAGTGGCAGCCAGTTTGGCCAAAAAACTTGATGCCGATTTAGTTGTACTTCATATGCTGGGACTTTCAGAAGCCGTTTTCACGAAAGATGAGGCCCAGGAGTTTATGGAGGCACAATACTATATGAGGTTGGCTAAAAAGCGCTTTGATGCTTTTTTGGATAAACCTTTTTTAAAAGGAGTACGGGTTTACGAAACCGTTCAGAACTACAAGGATTTCAATGAAATTAATAACCTGGTAAAAGAACAGGATATAGATCTTGTTGTCATGGGATCTCATGGGGCCAGCGGTTTGAGTGGATTATTCATTGGTTCCAATACCGAAAAAGTGGTTCGCACCTGTGACATCCCTGTATTGGTCATTAAAAAACAAAGGAAAGACTTCGAAATCAAGAACGCGGTGTTTGCCAGCGATTTTGAAGTGGAAAACATTACAGCTTATAAGCGGGCCCTTGAATTCTTTAGAATGTTCGGGGCCAAGGTACATTTGGTTTATGTAAACCGCCCTAATCAATACTTCAAAAGTACGAATGAGATCAAGAAACAAATTGAACTGTTTATGAGTATTGCCC
>JAHHKH010000026.1 GCA_018679695.1 Maribacter sp. | reverse complement strand
TTTGAGAACAGCGTTATAGGATTCTTTGTACTCGCCTTAAATCGACTGTTAAGCCCATGATTGCCTACCACAAAATCCAAATCACCATCATTATCCAAGTCGGTAGGGTGAATCGTATTCCACCATCCCTTAAGGTTTGATAGTTCAGTACCTTCTAATTTTGAGAATGACCCACCATCATTCACCAATATTTCGATACCCATAAACTCGCCTACTATAATCAGGTCTTCATCACCGTCAGCATCCAAATCTTGAAAAGTGGCATCTGTTATCATTCCTATACCATTTAAATCGGCGGCGGTTTTTTCAGTAATATCAGTGAAGTTACCTTTACCATCATTTTGAAGTATAAAACCGGAACAAGGGTTCCCGTATTTTAAAGGGATAATTCTTTCGCCTACAAATAAATCAAGATCACCATCATTGTCAATATCAGATGAAATTACCGTGGATGTGCTATGAACGGAAGATGTGGTTGGTAATTTCTGACTGGAAAGTTCAAACACACCATCACCATCGTTCAGGTAAAGTCGGTCTAAAAAATCAGTGGAGTACTGCGAGAATTCAACACCTCCGCTGCAGACATATAAATCCATATCGCCATCATTATCCGCATCAAAAAACAAACTGCCCATGTCTTCGGCATTACTGTTTTTAATGAAATTTTCGGTTTTATGGGGTTTTAGACCTTTTTTATTTCCGAGTAATAGGCTGGGAGGGGTACCCTTAGAACCCCCAATGAACAAATCCTTAAGCCCATTACCATTTACATCTGCCATTGAGATTCTGGGTCCTTCGGTACTGCACATGTGATTCAATAAACGATCGCGATCAAAATCAACAAAGCGATTTTCTTTATGCTTAAAATCAACATCACTTTTGGCCCTATTGAAAATAGGTTGGGGAGAATTGATTTTTTCCATTTGTGGAGTGACGGCATCATCTTCAGATACCGTAACTATCTGATTTACGGTAAGTTCATTTAAAACTGTTACTTTACCAGAAGGCCAAGTAATTATTACATTTACAGGGTCTGAGGATTTTAATCCGAAATTGGGCCTTGGATCCATACTGGATTGAAAGCCTCGTGTAGGTTGATTTTCGATTGTAAGTTGTTGAGGGGTAATCTCAATTTTTGAACCTATGGCATTGGTATTTTGTCCACTACCGTTCAATATGAATTTGATATAGGCGGCCTGCCCGTTATCCATTGTGGTATTTTCATAAACAAAAGCGTTCATATTCACATTGTTTACCACAAGATCCAAATCACCATCATTATCCAAGTCCCCATAAGCTGCGCCATTTGAAAAACTTTCGGTTTGTAGTCCAGAGTTATCAAATCGCTTAAATTCAAGGTTGCCTTGGTTTTTATAAGCATGATTTTCTACTTTGTTCGAAGGTATTATTTCGATCAATTTAGCATAATCAATAGAATCAGTTGTAACGATAGACTTGATTACCTCTTCGTTCGAGATGTATTGTAGGTAATCTTGATTCGTTAAATCCCTATAAATGCCATTTGCTATAAAAAGATCTTTATAACCATCATTGTCCATGTCAAAAATCAGTGCCCCCCAACTCCAATCAGAGGCTTCGACACCACTTAATCTTCCTATTTCACTAAAAGAGTTATTGGTATTGTTTAATTGGAAGGTGTTTCGGGTAAATTGATGATGATACCCGCTATTCACATTGAGTTGGTATTTGTTCCAATCTTCAAAAGTGGTTACGGTTTTTAGACGTTCGTAGTTTGATGGAAGCATTTCTGTAACGAAAATATCGTTGTAACCATCATTGTTTATATCGGCCATATCTGCGCCCATCGAGGCACCACTGATAGCCGCAATTTGACTTTCAAGTTGCTCGGAAAAGGTCCCATTCCGATTATTGATATATAAATAATCCCTTTCAAAGAAATCGTTGGAAACATAGATATCTTCCCAGCCGTCATCGTTGACATCACCCACAGTTACTCCCAATCCGAAACCTATGACACTACCATAAATACCAGCTTTTTCACTAACATCCACAAACTTACCGTCAATATTTTCCATCAACTTATCGCCACCCAGCAAATCTCTTTTTGGCCTTTCATTGCGTCGTAAATCAAAGCTCCCTATGGCTTGATATGAATTGTTCAGGATATATGCATCCAGATCTCCGTCTTTATCATAATCAAAGAATGAGGCATGTGTGGAAAAGCCTTTATCATCGAGATTGTAATCGGCTGCCTTTTCTGTAAAGGTTATCGTTTCTGAACCAGATGAAGGGCCGTTATTTATAAATAATTCGTTCTGTTTGTTTTCACCGTCCAAATCCCCCGAATTACAGACATAAATATCTAAATAGCCATCAGCATTGATATCCACCATGGTCACACCCGTTGACCAAGGCTTGTCACCCATGACCCCTGCTTCTTCCGAGATATCCTTAAATTTAAAATCACCCAGATTAAGATATAATTTGTTTGGTGTATTATTTGCCGTGAAATAAACATCCGGGAGGCCATCATTGTTGATATCCCCAATGGCTACACCACCTCCGTTATAGAAATTACGGTATTTATAGACATTAAATTCATTGTCATAGGTTAGATTATTGGCAAAGTCTATACCTGTTTCTGATTCATTCAATAGTTTGAAGGTAGTTGTAGTATCCATACCTTCCGAGCTGTCCTCCCTTTTGCACGAGAAATTTAAAACTAAAAGTACAACGATCAGTATCCTAAGGTTGTTCATAAATTTATTCATCTATTAAAGTTTGTCAAGTACATATCTAAGATCATCGATCCTAACATCCACTTCTCGATTGCCTTTTAGAGGTTCAATCAATATTCGACGTGTACCATCAACTTTTACATGTATTATTTCTCCACTTTTCTTGGTATTGACCGTGATAAAATCATTTCCTGGAAACCAAGATTTTAGACTATCCTTTACCACAGGAACCAGTTGCTCGGCCTGCAATGATTTGTTCCAAAGGGACCAACCCTTATAGAAGAACTGCATATCCATACCGGTCATAGTCTTCTTTTCATCAAAAATGCCGTAAAAAAGCAGGGTTATAGGATGTGTAGTGGTATCGTTTTCCTGAATAGGGAGTTCATATTGGACAAAATCATTTTTCGGACCTTGCATGATGATTCCTTTGTTATTCAGTAACCAGCATTTATCGTGAAATTCTTTCTTTGATTCACCCAACTGAAAATCGAATATGAGTGTTTCGTTTATATTGTTCTTGTCCAATTCTGTTTTAACAAGCTTTGCATATTCGGATTCATTACATCCTGTTAGGCAAATAATAAAAAGAGTTAAGAAAACTTTAGCGATCATTTTTAAAGACATGGAAACTTGTGTTTTCATCATTAATGGCTGTAATTAATATTTTGTTTTTATTGTAAGTGATAAATTTCTGATTTCGAATCTGCCCTTTGATGTTCAAGGGAATCACCTTGGGCTTTTTGGTTTCAAAATAGGGTCCAAAGATAACCCATCCCATTGAAGCATCATACCTTCCGAACTGAGGTTTAACTAAAAATTGATTGCCTCCAAATAGTAAATCCAACAAACCATCCTCATTTACGTCGGCTGTGATCAACGAATAAACGGGGGCATATTGAATTTCATTGGGCAGATTTTGGCGAACGAACTTATTTCCTTCATTAAGAAAAATGGAGCTTTCGATTATTTTTAAATCCAATGATTGTGTCTTTGCCAGTGTTTCCTGGGAAAAAATAGATTGCACATCTGCTTTCGCATAATCCCTGTAGTAAAGTATTTTCTTTTTTAAAGATGGTATTTGCGATATAAGCTCGTCTTTGTCTGCTATAGGATAGTATTTTCCTTCTTTCTTTTTACAGATTAGCTGTTCTTTAAAACCATTGTTGTCAAAATCGGCAATGTACATTCTCATGTCAGGTTCGTAAAAGTTGTTACGTCCAATATTACCTGCTATTATATCTTGGTCACCGTCCTGGTCAATATCCATAAGTGCGAGTGAGGACCATAAACCAGTTGTTCCAGAGAGGCCGTAGGCATCGCTCTTGTCGATTAGTTTAGTACCTGTATTGATGAATATTTTCAAGGACATCCATTCCCCGAGAATCACAAGATCTTGTTTACCGTCAGCATTGAAATCTGTCCAAGCTGCATCGGTAATCATGCCAATATCGGCTAGGATATTAGCTTCGGAAGGACTAAAATTTCCTTTCCCATCATTTTCCAGAACATAACCAGAACCCGGAAGTCCGTAAAGTGCGGTTTTATATCTTTCACCAACAAACAGGTCGATGTCGCCATCATTATCAAAGTCAGCTGGCTTGACAACGGAAGAGCTTATAGGACCTGTAAAAAGAGACGAAGTGTTTGATTTTTTGAACGTGCCATTTTCATTGATATAATAGGTGTCATTCAAGGCCGTGGAATAGGGAGAGAATGCTTTGCCACCATGACAGACATATAGATCCATATCACCATCGTTATCACCATCGAAAAAAACTGCATCGGTATCTTCAGAATTTTGTTCATTTACAAATGGTGATTGATGTTCCACGTAAGTATTCTTGGATGAAAGAAATAGTGTACCAGTCTGATTTTTTGCCCCACCAACGTAAAAATCTGGTTTGCCATCTTTGTTAATATCTTCCACTGCCAGGGCAGGCCCTTCATTACTGCACATTTGAGGTAGCAAACGTTCATTATTAAAATCAATGTAATTATTTTCCACATGCTTATGGTCAAATAGCGGGTTAATTGCCTCTGTTATGGGTTTTACCGGTTTGTTTCCCAAAATTTCCGTAGAATGAATAGAATCATTTGGATGTGGGATGGCATATACTTCGTTGGTGGGAAGATTCGTCCGAAGTGTGGTTGCACCATCGGGCCATTTCACCCATAAAGAATCAATTTTCGTTGTATTTCCTGTTCCAAAATGAAGCGCTGTGGCAATACTGCTTTGAAATCCACGTGAAGTAAAATTTTCGCTATAGCTTTTATGGTTATTGTATTTAATTATAGCCTTTGCACCAATTGTATTGGTGTTTCTGTCCTTTTGCGAGAGTTTGAGCACAATGCTCCTATGTGTTAAAGTATCGGTAGTGTTTTCATAGATAAAAGAGGGCATGTTCACATTATTCACCAAGAGGTCAAGATCTCCATCATTATCAAGATCAGCATACGCACTGCCATTGCTAAAACTTGGCAGATCCAACCCCCAGGCTTCTCTTTTGTTTTCGAAATCAAAATCCCCTAGATTTTTGAAAACTGAATTTGGTATCGCTTGCGACGGCATCGCATCTATCAACTTTTTAATGACATCTGTCTCGTTGCTATTAATTCTGTTCTTTATGGTCTCTTCATTCGCTTCATAGGTGAGATAATCCCTGTCGAGCAAATCTTTATATACACCATTGCTGATAAAGATATCCCGAAGCCCATCATTGTCCATATCAAAAATGAGGGCTCCCCAACTCCATTCGGTAGCGGAAACCTTGGACTGTCTACCAAGTTCCAGGAATCGGTTATTCCCCAAATTACGTTGCAATGTATTCCTTGAGTATTGATTATAATAACCATTTTGAGTGGCTAATTTTCGTTTATCCCAAGATTCAAATATCGTTTTGGTTTTTTGCCTTTCATGGGTTTCAGGAAGCATTTCAGTTACGATAAGATCTGTAAAAAGGTCATTGTCCAAATCGGCAAGGTCTGCACCCATTGAACCCATGGATATGGAGCTAAAATAGTCTTCCAATTGTTCGGTAAAACCGCCCTGGGTATCGTTTATATAGAGATAATCTTTCTCAAAAAAATCATTGGAGATAAAAATATCCGTCCATTCATCATTGTTGAAATCACCTAGTGTAATACCCAAACCGAACCCGATCTTGCTCGAATAAATATTGGCTTCTTCTGTGATATCATTAAATTTTCCGTCGTCATTCCTAAAGAACTTATTGCCGTTGCCGGCAGGGTCTGGAATGTTTCTTTGGTCTTTGATCAAGTCGAAGCCACCAATAGATCTTATAGAATTATTTAGAACGTAGGCATCCAAATCGCCATCCTTATCATAATCAAAGAAGGCGGCATGAACCGATAGGCCTTCGACATCGAGACCGTATGCTTTAGAAGATTCGGTAAATGTGAGGTCGCCATTGTTGATGAAGAGTTCATTATGCCTATTTTCCCCTTCCGGTTTACCGGATTTACAGACATAAATATCCAAAAGGTTATCGGCATTGATATCAACAAATGTTGCTCCCGTTGACCAAACATTGGGACAGGCAACACCAGCTTTTTGGGTAATATCCTCGAATTGCCAGTTTCCCTTGTTTAGATAGAGCTTGTTGTCTACCATATTTCCGGTAAAATAAATATCTTCTAAACCATCGTTATTTATGTCTCCAATGGCAACTCCGCCACCATTGTAGAAATTTCGGTATACATAAGGATTGAAGTCTTCGGTGTAGGTCAATGTGTTTTCAAATGATATACCGGTAGCATCCTTTAAAACGAAAAGGGGAAGCCTATCTTTTTTAATGCTTTCGTTGCACGAGATCAAGAAAAGGAGTGCAAATACTACCAGTTGTTTCATTCTAAATTGGCTGTATTAAAAAAGGGTTGCCTTATAAAAGGCAACCCTAAATATACAATTTAATACTAGATTAGTACCCAGGATTCTGTGTTAAAGAACCTCCAGCAGCATCAATTTGTGCCTGTGGTATTGGGAATAAATCCCTGAAAGCATCAGTGTTTGTTTTTTCCCACCAGGTTTCAGAGGTGAATTTTCCAAAACGGATCTGGTCAGTTCTACGACTAGACTCTTGGAACATCTCTCTACCTCTTTCATCAAAGAAACCTTGTGCATCGATAGAGGTCAATGGAGCTACACCTGCACGGTCTCTTATTGCATTTACATCCGGTAAGGACAAATTCCAGTCCCCTGCAGCTCTTGATCTTGCTTCTGCACGGATCAAATGTACTTGACCAAGTCTCATAATCGGGTAGTCATTGTTCATTTCAGATCTTCCGAAAAGTTGGTAGCTGAACTTTTTCATACGAGCACCACTTTCCCTAACAGAATTGGGTTCCAATTCGCTAATGTTTGGAGTATAGTTCAGTTGAAGGTCAGGATCATCAGCTGCAAAATCAAGCGCGGCACTTCCTCCAAAATCCAACTGGGGGCCTACCAAGAAATTAGCTTCCCGTCTTTTATCACCAGCTTCATAACTGTTATAGAATTCTTCCAATACCTGATATCCGTTCCATGGTTGTTGATCGAGTGCATAGGTCAACTGACTGGTATAATGCAAGCCCATTTGAGCGAAGTTCATACCTCCAGCACTTACTTCATCATAGCGAACAGCCCAAATCATTTCAGGGTTACCTTCGTTATTAGGGGCAAATACAGCAG
>JAHHKH010000025.1 GCA_018679695.1 Maribacter sp. | reverse complement strand
TATATTTTCATCGATTACCAATTGGCTCCAAGGTCCATTTGTTTCCAAAAAGGTCTTCATCCTAGGCATGGCGTAGACCTTGGATTTTTTGGTATTAACCCCCTCTTTTCCCAAATACATGAGACCGGTATAGTGCCCTATATGCGCATGGGTAAGAAAAATACCATTTGGTATTTCAGAAGCATCGAAGGGCGCATTCCCCTTCAGTATTTTGAGCTGTTCGGTAATATTTGGGGTCGCTTCAAAGAGATAGCTTTTTTCATTTTCGACATCCAAAAGGCCTAGGGCGACTACTTTTCGGCTTACGGTGGGACTTCCCAACAAATTCCTACAACAATCCTTGGCACAGGCTATATGTGGGGAGCCTGCATCTTGGGCCGTGCCCAATACAATCAATGAAGTTTTTGGTGTTTGAACTATATCGAATTCACCCGTTTTAAACGAAGCTTCCGAATATTTCATGCTTTTACCACCGAAGGTACCTTGGTGCGATGTGATAAAGGACTGTGGCTTGGGAATAGGTTCTGTCCCCTCTTTTGCCTCTTTTTGTGCAAATGATACGATATGGGCAGTAAATAGAAAGGTAAATAATAATTTCCTCATAATTTAAATTTGGTGATAGTGCTGAACTTCAATATATATCGCGCTTATTCAGAAATATTTGATTGAAATATAAATTTAAATGATCTAAACCGTTATTCTATAGATTTAAGCCGCTATTGGCAATAACTTCATTACTTATGTACAGGCATACCACTAGATTCATATCCCAATCCGCTTAAAATGTTTGTCGTAAAAGCGGTTTATAAGCCTATAGACTAAAACTTATAGTATCTTACAGTACTAATCATCAAAATACAGGGCATGTTGTCTAATTTGAAAGTACTTCGAAATTTGTGCATTGTAACGCTTATTTGGCAATGCAGTAGTGTAAAGACGCTATCTTCGGATAAAGGTTGGGAAAATATGTTCAACGGAAGGGATATTGATAATTGGACAACAAAAATCCACCATTACGAAGTAGGGGAAAATTATGGGGATACTTTTAGGGTTGAAAATGATATCATTAAAGTGCGATATGATCAATATGATGGGGATTTTGATGATCGTTTTGGGCATTTGTATTATAACAAGCCGTTTTCATATTTTCATTTATCGATGGAGTATAGGTTTGTAGGCAAATTGCACCCTGGAGCTCCAAGTTACACCTTAAAAAATAGCGGGGTTATGTTCCATAGCCAAGACCCAAAAACGATACTTAGGGAGCAGAACTGGCCCATCTCTGTAGAAATGCAATTTTTGGCTGGTTTGGAAAAAGGGAAAGCCAGGCCAACGGGCAATATGTGTTCACCAGGGACCGATGTTGTTTATGATGGTAAAATTGATCCTAGACACTGTATAAACTCCAGTTCTGATACTTTCTTTGGAAATCAATGGGTAAAAGCAGAGCTAATCGTTTTAGCCGATTCATTGGTCACGCATATTATAAACGGCAAGGAAGTTCTACAATATACAAAGCCACAAATAGGGGGTGGGGTAGTTGAGCGATTTGACCCAAAAATAAAGAAAGACGGTCAATTGTTAACAACTGGTTATATTGCATTGCAAAGCGAAGGCCAGCCCATTGACTTTCGAAATCTAAGAATTAGAAATTTAAAAGGATGCATGGATCCAAAGGCCGTTAATTACCGGAAATATTATGTAAAATCAGATCCAGGTAATTGCATCTACAAATAGCTTCGCAAACTATTGTAATATCCCCCTATATTTACCTTCGTTGGATAAGAGTTCGGTGGCCGCCAAGATTGCCTCATCGTGGGTCAGATAAAACTCAAATAGGCCTTCCCTGTAAAAGTATCTTTTTACGATTTCGTCTTCCAATTTTTTTTGGATTTCCTTGCGATATTTATCCAGGGCCATGAATTTACTTTTCTCGATTTCCGATAAAAGCGTTTTGTAATTTTCTTGAACAGTGGCTCCTAAAAGTTCACTATCCTCAGTGCCCATGGCTTCTTTGATCGCCTTTTCGGATGTAGTCTCGTAAGAAAAATCACTTTGCGAAACAAACGCCTTGAAATCATTGTAATCATTTTCCGAAAAAGAAATTCCACCTAAACTTTCAATGGTATTTTGATAGTGATAGTCAGTCGCAAAATCAAAAATAACATTGTTTTGCTCCAATGCCTTGGTCAAGGAATTGGTATTGAGTTCATCGATGATGAGATCGGGCAATACACCCCCACCGTCTTGAACCTTGCGACCGTTTCTGGTTTTGAATTCATTGAATTGGGTGTTGCGCACAGCTTTGCCTTCCTCATCCCTATTCCAATAATCCAAAGATTGTATACATCTTCCAGAGGAGGTATAATATCGGCTTATGGTTACCTTTAGTTGCGTGCCATAAGTAAGTTTCATAGGTCTTTGGACCAAACCTTTGCCGAAGCTACGAGCACCCATAATTACGGCACGATCCAAATCCTGTAAACTGCCCGATACGATCTCACTAGCAGAAGCGCTACTCCCATTGACCAAAACTACAAGGGGTATTTCGGTATCTACAGGTTTATTCTTGGTCCTATATTCCGAATTGAACTTCTTTACTTTTGACTTTGTGGTCACAATCAATTCCCCTTTAGGCACAAAAAGATTGGTCACGTTGATGGCTTCGGACAATAATCCACCGGGATTTCCGCGTAAATCCAAGATAATAGTTGTCGCTCCCTTTCCTTTGAGGTCAATTAGAGCGGCCTTTGTTTGGGAGGATGCCTTGGCATTGAACTTTGCCAGCACAATATATCCTGTTTTGTCATCTACCATTTGATAAAACGGCACGGCATCAACTTCAATGGCTTCACGTTTTATCGTTGTGGTATTGATTTTGCCAAGTCTTTTATAGGTAATTGAAACTGTGGAATTGTTGGCTCCTTTTAGTAACTCACTGGCATTGTCATCAAAGTCGGACACGTTGATATTCCCAATTTTAACAATCTCATCACCGGCTTTTAAACCAGCCTTATCCGCAGGATAATCCTTATACGGTTCTATCACCAGGAGTCGATCTTTATAGGAACGCACCAAAGCCCCAATACCTGAATATTCACCGGCATTATTGATCTTGTATGCCTCAACATCCTGCTCATTTAAGAATTTAGTATAGGGATCGAGTTCATTGAGCATATTCTTGATCGCAGTGTCCATTAACTCGGCGGGATTGGTCTCATCTACATAGTTCATATTCAACTCCTTGAAGAGGGTTGTGAATATCTCAATCTGTTTTGCGATTTCGAAAAAATCGCTCTTAAAACTACTACCAACAATTAAAAAAGTAACGGCCAACACGGGGACCAAAACCTTTTTCTTAATCATCTTTCGCATCATCAATCGTATTTAGAAATTTTTGAAGTATTAACTGCATCCCTTTTTCTACCTCATGGTAGTTCGGAAGTTCTTTGCCAAGATATAAAATTAGAAACGCAAAGTTTCCCTCACTATTGTTAAAAAGCAAGTGTTTGTTCAATCGATATGCCTCTCGTAACAATCTCTTTATGCGGTTTCTTTTGACTGCACTTTTAAAGTTCTTTTTAGGAACGGCTACCGCTGTTTTGAATTTTACCTTTGTTGGGCTTTCAATCTTTAAGTACAAAAGCCTTAGTGGAAAACCTGTAAGTGATTGCCCTTCGTTAAAAAGCTTTTCCAAGAGCTTCTTGCTTTTAAGCTTTTCTTTTTTCGGAAATTTATAGAGGGCCTGTTTCTTCTGTGATTTCAACAATGATGGTTTATGTGCTTATCCGACGATGGGGATAATTCCTTATGCAATATGCGCCATAAAGGCGATATTTCCCCTGCACCTCAAAAGTAATTAAAAAAGCATGCATATGTTTTATGACATTTGTCATTTGTTGACAGCCTAAAAAGGTTCTATATTGTGTCGAATAAAATCTATTCCGGCTAAAACAGGTCTACCTTAACATCAATAATTAGAATGGGAGAATTAAATGTTGAAAAATTAATTGGAAACGGGAATAAAGCCGTTTACATAAAACATCTTATGTCAGACATTAAAGCTTTGGAGCATATGCTCGAAAATGACATGTTTGAAAAAGATGTGACAAGAATTGGTGCGGAACAGGAGTTTTGTTTGGTAAACAAGGAATGGGAACCCGCCAATAATGCCAGTGAAATATTGAAAGAACTTGATCCGGACTATTTTACATCTGAAATTGCATTGTACAATCTTGAGATAAACCTGGACCCACAGGAGCTGCGAGGTAAATGCTTTTCGACTTTACACAAGGATTTGAATTCACTTCTGGATCAGGTGAAAGAGGTTGCAAAAAAACATGATACCCAAATCATGTTAACCGGTATTTTACCCACTATCCGAACAAAGCACATTGGCCCCTCGTATATGACGCCCTTAAAACGGTATGTAGTATTGAATGAAGCCATAAAAGAAGTAAGAAAGAACGACATAGAGTTGCACATTAAGGGAGTTGATGAACTTAATTTAAAGCATGATTCAATACTTTATGAGGGGTGTAATACCAGTTTTCAGTCCCATTTGCAAGTAGATCCCGAGGATTTTGCCGAAATGTACAATTGGGCACAGGCTATTGCCGGCCCCATTCTTTCAATCTGTACAAACTCACCCTTATTAATGGGACGTGAACTATGGGAGGAAACCCGTATTGCGCTTTTTGCCCAAAGCGTGGATACCCGGGCAAGTACTTTTGTCTTGAACGAAAGGGAACCTAGAGTGGGATTTGGCAATAACTGGGCACAGGGCTCTGCGGCAGATTTTATTAAGGATACGGTTGTAGGATTTAGAAGCCTGATAACCACCGAGCTTGATTCGGATAGCATGACCGATTTGGATAATGGGAAGACTCCGAAACTAAAAGCACTGAAATTACATATAGGTACTGTCTATAAATGGAATAGGCTCTGTTATGGGACCACGGATGGCAAACCCCATATTCGTATTGAGAACAGATACATTCCTTCAGGACCCTCAACTGCCGATGAAATCGCGAATATGATGTTATGGGTCGGCGTCATGAAAGGAAGGCCCAAAGAACTTGATAACGTACATACCAAAATGGATTTTCGGGATGTGAAAAGCAATTTCTTTAATGCGGCAAGATATGGTATGGCCACCCAGTTTTATTGGAAGAATAAACTCATTTCAAGCCAAGATCTTCTATTGGACCACTTATTACCCATGGCGTATAGGGGATTGTATCGTATGAATGTCGCCCCAGCTGATGCCGAGTACTATTTACGAATTATCAAACAGCGAATAAAATCCAGAAACGGTTCTAGGTGGATTGTAGAAGCTTTCCGAAAACTTAGTAAAGAGTATAAGACACCCGATGCACTCAAAATATTATGCGCAACCATGCATGAAAGACAGGAGAAGGGATATAATGTCGATGCTTGGCAATTACCGAGAGGTGACGAATTCAAAATACCCGAAAGCAACAGAAAAGTTGGGGAGCGCATGATCATCAGGACCATTACCGCCCAGGAAAATGATAGTATGGAACTGGTTTTGAGAATGATGCAATGGAAAAACATCCATCACGTCCCTATTCTTAATGACCATTTGGATTTAGTGGGCCTATTAACATGGACCGATGTTGGTAAATATTTGGATCAACCAAAAAAGCATGGGCAAAGCATTGGGAAAATCATGCAGAAAGATTTGATTACAGTGACCCCAGGAACACCTTTGGAGGAGGCCAGAGACTTAATGCAGACCCATAAAATCAATTGTTTACCCGTGGTCCGCGATAAAAAATTGGTTGGTATAATCACCACCAACGATTTATAGCCATGGTTACAGACCCGTATCTGCAAAAAGCGGTTAAGACAAAGCGTATTATTGGTCATATAAAAGGAGACCATCCAGGACCAACTTTGGTTTTTTTCGGAGGCATCCATGGCAACGAGCAGTCTGGGGTAATTGCCCTTGAGCATGTCTTTCAGGAATTGAACGACTCACCATTGTCTTGCAAAGGTTCGGCATACGGTATCAGAGGGAACATTCCCGCATTGATGAAAGGGAAAAGATTTCTTGAGAAAGATTTGAATCGTATTTGGACGCACTCCAAAATCAAGAATATCAATGGAAAAACGAATGCGGAACATTCGGTGGAAGATAAGGAATTAGTAGCTATTCATAAAGTGATTTCAGGGATATTGGAAAACGAGAAGGGCCCTTTTTACTTTATCGATTTTCACACGACTTCAAGTAAAACCCTACCTTTTGTAACCATAAATGATGCATTGATCAACAGAAGGTTTGCCAAGCTTTTCCCCGTACCCATCATACTCGGCATAGAAGAATATCTCGAAGGGCCGCTTTTGAGCTATATTAATGAAAAAGGGTATGTTGCCCTAGGATTTGAATCTGGACAACATAGCGAGGAAATGTCAATTAAGAATAGTATTGCCTTTACTTGGTTGACCATGGCGTTCAGCGGATTTTTAAATAAGACCGATGTGGGGAAATTCAAGGATTATTACGGGCAACTTCAGAAATCAGCAGATTACAATTCCAATTTTTATGAGATTGAATACCGCCATCATCTTAACGATATAAGGGATTTTAAGATGATGGATGGGTTTAGGAGTTTTGAAACTGTGGTTGAGGGGACGCCTTTGGCCCTCGAAAAGGAGAACTTGATAAAAGCAGAGAAGGATACTATAATCTTTATGCCCTTATACCAAGAACAAGGAGAGGAAGGATTTTTCTTGATTCGCAAAACACCTTCTTGGGCATTAATACTATCCGGGTTCTTGCGCAGGACTAATTTTGGGGCATTGCTACATATTTTACCTGGAGTTTCTTGGGCCAATAAACAAAAGCAGTCCTTGTTGGTCAACACCAAAGTGGCCCATTTTTTTACAAAACCATTTTTTCACCTTTTGGGATATAGGAACAGGGTACTTGACAAGACCCATTTTGCCATGAACAATAGGGAGCTGACGGCTAAAAACGAAATGTATAGAAACACCTGGTGGTACAGGATTACCACAAATAAATCAATCTGATTGATCAAATCTTTTTCCCTTAATCCAAGGTTTGCCAGATGTTGTTTTCCGGATCCACATCTGCCATCAGCTGTGAGGGATCGATCATTATTGCCCTCAATTCACTAATAGGTCTGTTGATTGAAAATTCAAAACTGGGGTAAGCCCAGGGCCAATCTGGCAATATTGTTCTGTTAATATCGGGGTACGGATTTTCCTTTTCACCACGCATCATTCGCAATGGTGCATAAAACGTTTCACGAGCGCCATCATTGTAAACAACCAAAATGTCCAATGGCATGGGCATTAAGCCTATGCGTTCCATTAAAATTTTTGTCTTTCCCCCATCCTCATACACATTCTTAATGCTATAATCTATGGTATTGGTGGTCTGAGTCCAATCGGTCAGATACCAATCCAGTTCCATACCCGAAACCTTCTCTGCGGTTCTTTTGATATCGTTGGGTACGGGATGTTTGAACTTAAAGTCCTCATAGTATTTTCTTAGGGTCTCCATTAATTTATCCTGCCCAATGACATAACCCAATTGCGAAAGGAAAACAGCTCCTTTACTGTATGCAGATGCACCATAGGCATAATTATGTTCGTAGCGATCGGCATGTGTCGACTGTGGTTGCTCCTTCCCTGACAAGGCTAAATTTCGATACCCTTTATAAGTGTTTTCAAAAGGGTTGCTCTTGTTTCTGTCCATTAGCTTATTCATGCATAAGGTTGAAATAAAAGAGGTAAAACCTTCATCCATCCATTCATGTTTGGCTTCGTTGGTCGCCAAGATATGCTGAAACCAGGAATGGGCCATCTCATGTGACATTACACTGATTAAACTACTTAGTTTACGACCACCGGTTATTAGCGTGCTCATGGCATACTCCATACCACCATCACCCCCATGGACTACGGAATACTGCTCGTAAGGGTAAGCTCCTATATTCTTGCTGAAAAACTCCATGGCCTCGGCAGTTTTTGGCTGGAGCTTTTTCCAGTTCTCGATAATCGCAGGGTCGTTTTTATAGAAAAAGTGAAGCGTTGGGCCGTTTTCCATTTTTAAGGTATCGTGCAGATAGTCTGGATCCGCGGCCCACATGAAATCATGTACCCTGGGTGCCTTGAAATGCCAGGTAAGGGTTTTGCCTTTTGCTTTCTTTACCTTGGTTCCCGGAGCTTCATAGCCATGTCCAATCTCTTGTGGATTCTGTAAATACCCTGTTCCACCAACTACATAATCCTTATCTATGGTCAATTTCACATCAAAATCGCCCCAAACCCCGTGAAACTCCCTGGCAATGTAAGGATCTGCATGCCAGCCTTCAAAATCATATTCTGCCATTTTAGGATACCATTGGCTCATGGAAAGTGCAACACCCTCTTTATTATTTCGTCCTGCACGTCTAATTTGGACAGGAACTTGCCCCTTGAAATCCATTTCAAAAGTTGTTTTTCCTCCAGGAGGGATTGGTTTTGCCAGGTCAACCACCAATACGGTACCCTCTTCTCCGAACACAACTTCCTGCCCATCCTGTGTCAAGGATATCGGGTGTAAGTAGCCTATTTCGCTGGGGGTCAATGCCGCTATCCTGCTTTTGCCTTCAACATACATTCTACCATCAGGATCCTTGATGTTCTGGAGACGAATATCCATTTCACTCCCTGGTTGAAAGGCATTGAAATATAAATGATAGTAAACCCTTGACAATTCGTCCGGTGAATTATTGGTATATATCAACTTTTGGCTGCCTTCATATTGGTAGTTTTCAACATCCATTACCACTTCCATGGCATAATCTACATGTTGTTGCCAATACGAATTGGAATTTTGGGCCTTACCAAGTGCACAAACCCCGAATAACAAAACAAAGAATCCTATTTTTTTTAACCACATTTTTTAGCTGATTTTATTTTCCGGTGGCCATGGTTCTTGCCATTAGCAGTGCATTGTAGGCATTCACGATCTTACCGGTTGTACTGATCTTGTCCAACGTATTGTTCATTGATGCGTCGCCACCTAGAATTACCGCAGTCTTTGGACTAAGACCCGATTCAAGGATCACCTTCTTTACTTGCCCTGCGCTTAGCTTGGGATACTGGGAACGTATCAAAGCGGCAACCCCTGCAACAGCCGGTGAAGCCATGGACGTCCCGGGCATAAACTCGTATTTGTTATTGGGTATGGTTGAGTAAATATCGGTTCCCGGTGCAAATACATCTACATTTATCGCTCCATAATTTGAATAGGAAGCCACCATCTCTGAACCATACTTTGAATCCAGAGCCCCTACCGTTATCACATTATCCGCAAATTCTGGCCCGTTGCTAATTTGGTCATTAGGATAATTAGGATTGCTTGGATCATCTAAATTAGCCCCATCATTACCGGCGGCATGTACAATCAACACATCTTTGGAGGCGGCATATTTAATAGCATCATAGACCCATTCTGCATTTGGTGAAAATGATTTACCAAAGCTGCAATTGATTATTTTAGCCCCGTTGTCAACGGCATATCGTATGCCCAAGGCGATATCTTTGTCGTATTCGTCCCCGTTAGGTACGGCCCGGACACTCATGATGGCCACGTTATTCGCCACCCCATTGGCGCCTTTGCCATTATTGCGTTCCGCTGCTATGATACCGGCAACATGGGTGCCATGGCTCTCATCTTCCACCCTGTTCTGTGGGTTTCCGTTGCCATATCTCGTGTCCAAAAGATCATACGGATTGTCACCCACATCTTTTCTTCCATCAAAATCTACCTTTAGGTTGTAATTTAATTGTTCAGTGAAGTGTTTAATGCCATTATTCAATTCATCCAATACTTCGGGAATGCTATCGGCAAATGTGTACATCTGCATGAGTACACCAATATGTCTTTGCATTTCCTCGGTTTCAGGTTGAATCCCTGAAACATCTTTTTTCGTGTAATCGGTCTTACCCAATTGTTTTTTAACCGCTGCATCTGCATTCTTGACCGCCTGTAAGATTTGCTCATATTGTTGTTTGTTGCCCATCGCCTGCTGGTACTCCTCGTTCAATTTGGTCTTCGCTTTTGCCTGTAAAGCGGCATCACCTAATTTAAGTCTTAATATTCTAGCATACTCCAATTGCTCATTGTACGATTCACCCAGAAAGTTATAGCCATGAATATCGTCTATATACCCATTATTGTCATCATCCTTGCCGTTACCTGGTTTTTCCTTTTTATTGGTCCAAAGAACTCCGTCCAAATCTTCGTGTTTTAAGTCAATCCCGGAATCAAGAACGGCAACTATGACTTTCGTTCCTTTTCTAGAACCAATTATTTCGCGATATGCCTTGTCAACACTCATTCCGGGAATGGTATCTGTAATCAGGTCTGCGTGGCCCCAGGATTTCTTTTGACTTTCGGTCAAGTCCGCAATTTTCAAGGGTACTGTGTCAATTTTTTCTACAGGAGTCAAAACCATTGTGGTTGCCCCACAACCCAATAAAAGATAAGTTGCTGTAATTGCTAAAAACGACTTGGATATGATTCGTTTCATTTATAAAAAATTAAATTAATGTCTAATAAAGTTTAAAGGTGGATTTTTAAATCGAAGTAAGTTATCATTGTATCTGGGGGAAATTTACGAAATTCCGTTTATATGGTTCATGTGAAAATTTCATTAAACGTATGAACCTGGTTTAGTCGCACTCCCTTTAAAGTATCCTTTAGCGTACATATCTCGTTATGTGCATCATGTTCCAAAAACAAAACAAAATCGTTCTCAAGGGCCTCATTCATAAACTGTTGTTTTTCCTTCAGACTTAGCAAGGGGCGCGTATCATAGCCCATTACATAAGGCACGGGAATATGCCCCGCGGTCGGCACTAAATCAGCAGTGAAAACCAACGTCCTGTCCTTATATTTGATATGGGGTAACATCTGTTTGTCCGTATGTCCGTCTACAAAAAGAATACCAAACCCCAGTTCCGAGGTATCCACAAATGAATTTTGCCCTTTTTGTATGAATTTCAGCCGTCCGCTTTCCTGCATTGGCAATAAATTTTCTTTCAAGAAAGAAGCTTTCTCCCGTTGATTTGGTTTTGTTGCCCATTCCCAATGATCTTGGTTGGTCCAGAAATAAGCGTTTTTAAATGCGGACTCATAACCAGTTCGCTCCTTGTTCCATTGTATACATCCGCCACAATGGTCAAAATGTAAATGTGTGAGAAAGACATCGGTGATATCGTCGCGATGAAAACCGTTTTTTTCAAGTGATCTGTCCAATGAGTGGTCTCCCCATTGGTAATAATAACTAAAGAATTTATCCGATTGTTTATTGCCCATGCCCGTATCGATCAAGATTAGGCGATTACCATCTTCGATCAGCAGACTGCGGGCGGCCATATCGATCATGTTCTTATTGTCTGCAGGATTGGTCATATTCCAAATTGATTTGGGCACCACGCCGAACATGGCACCACCGTCTAATTTAAAATTTCCGGTTTCTATGGGGTATAAGGTCATTCCAAATGATTAAAGAAGCTGCAAATTAATAAAGCATAAGTGATATATCTCGCGCTTTATAATTTAATTAGCTGTTTTTAACAAATCATAATAGTTTAACACCCTCCTGTGCCAGCTGGTAGAATTGTTGGCCAAAATACAGCATCGCTTTGATTTCCTGAACGCTCAATAACCTTTCCTTCTTTAAAAGAAGTAGCGATGAACCATTGGATTCAATATGGTAATAGGGGTGGCTTTCCAAAAAGAGGATCAATTCATCGGTAAATAAAGACCGTATGGTTTCGATGTCCTCGCCACTTAGATAAAATCGCTTGTTGAAGTCGGGATGATGCTCAAGATCAATATCCTTGAATCCGGCTAGACCATATTTGAAATCCAACAGGCCTTCCTTGTCCAAGGTAAAAATTGGCAGTTCACGGGATAAGTTCATATACATGACCGTTGTTTTAACGACCTCCCTTGCGATGAAGGCCCCTTCGGTAAACTCAACATCGCACAGCATATAGTGGTTGTTCTCTTCAGTTAGTATGTTGTAGATAAAAGGAATTTCCCGATTCTTGAAAAATACGAAACTGTCCAAAAAACCAGTATCGGAATTCTTCTCGGCCGCATAGGAAAGTTTAAAGTCGGTGGCAGTGGCCTCTAAAAGCGATTGTCTTTTAGTAAAATACCGCTCAATGGGTTTTAGCTTATCAAGTGGAATTATTTTACGAATGGCAAAAGGGTGATGGGAATCGGTTTCATGTTTATCCAATCCAATAATTTCAATACTCCCCCCTTTTTTGGTAAATGTTTCGGTATAATTCTCCAACCCTTCCATTACCGTATGATCTACAAAATTACATAACGAAAAATCGAGAACCACATCTTCATTTTCAGGAACGACATCCAATTTGCTTTTGAGTTTGTAAAAATTAATGAAGGTGCAGAAGTACTTGACACTTACATAGTAGTTACCACCATCTTTTTCCTTGAACAAAAGAACATTGGGCTTGGCTATATGACTAAGGAAAAAGCCGACCCCGGTATTGATTATGGCGTGAATTAGAAAGGTTGCAAGAATACCTGCACTAATTCCCGTAATCAAGTTCGTGAACAGCGTAGTGAATAAGGTCACGAGGAATATGATGAGTTGTTCTTTCCCTATTTTAGCGATTTTCTTAAGGGTTTTAGGTGTGGCAAGTTTATAGCCTGTATAGACCAATATGGCCGCCAGGGCAGCGAGCGGGATTTTACGCAATTGATCCTGAAAAAGTAGGACAAAAGCAACCAGGAAGAAAGCATGGAAAAAATTCGCCGACCTATTCGTAGCGCCATTATTTACATTTACCGAGCTCCTTGCGATTACCGTAACAACATTTAGCCCTCCAAGAAATCCACTGATAACGGTCGCAAGGCCCAGTGCCTTTAGATCTTTATTCACGTTGGAACGCCTACTTTGGGGGTCTAATTTGTCAATGGCCTTTATACTTAAAAGGGATTCAATGCTTGCAATCAGCGTAATGGCCACTACGGCTTCAATAAAATCGCCTTGCATCGATTTTGAAAAGTCTGGAAAAGCCAGATTAGAGACCACGTCATCTGGGATATTGATTAAAAATGATTCATTCAAAGGATAAGGAATGTTCAGTAATGCCAGGAGGTAACTTAGGCCGACGGTCAAAATAAGGATCCACATTGGGGCGGGGACCAAGTGAAAATATTCATTTCGGATCTTTGAATAAAACACCATTATCAAGAGGCTGCATACACCTATTGCAGCGGCCACAGCAGATGGGATATCAAAATTTTGGAAGATTTCGAAAACTCCGGCGGGTATTCCCATAAGTAAACCAATGATGCTGCCACTCTCACTATTATGGCCGATCATGATATGGAATTGCTTGGCCAAGATGCCCAAACCGATTGCCGCTAGCATCCCCTCGATTGCAGAAGCCGGAAAAAAGTCGGCCAAACGTCCCATTTTCAGAAATCCGAATACAACCATTAAAACCCCGGAGACCACAATGGCGGCCAATGTGAATAGGTAGCCAGTATACATATCGCCTTGGCCCAAGGTAGTGATAGCACCTAGTAGCACAATGACCAATCCGTTTCCTGGCCCGGTAATAGTGACATTGGACCCTCCTAGAATAGAGGCGACCACACCCCCTACAATAGCCGCGATAATTCCCGAAATTGGCGGGGCCTCACTTGCCAATGCCAAGCCTAATCCCAGCGGAAGTGCGATAAGCGAAACCACAAAACCTGAAAAGACGTTCTTCGGGAGGGCTTTGACAAAGGTCTTTGTATGATTGGTTTTGGCGGCCACTATTTATCTTCTTATTATCAAAAGATCGGTGGGCAGATCAGATAGAATATGTTCCAGGTCATGTGGAAAAATACGATCAAGGATTCCTGTTTTGGTTGGTGCGTTCATAATCAAAAGGTCTGCCCTGACCACTTCGGCATAATGGCCAATCGAATAGCCCCTTTTCCCGAAAATACTTTGTGTTTTTACTTTTACGTTATCGGTCAGTGTGCTCGGTAAATCGGAAACAATTTTACGTACCCGGGACTCTTCACGTTGTTTCAGGCGTTCCTTAACAATATTAGCTTCTTTCAACGTACGGTCATCTTCAACCGTAACGTGGATTTCCCGTTGTAAAATCTCTTCAACAATGGTCAGTTGTTGGGCTCCCAAGGCATTGGCGACATAAAATGCGTCCTTTATTGCCAAAGGGGTGTCCGGTGCATCCAGACCATTTACCACAATATGTTTACAGGGCACTCTTACCTCCGATGGCTTTATCAACAATAAAACAGAACAGCATACTTTTCTTGTAAGTTTACGCGCAATCGTCCCAACATAAAACTGAAACATGTTTTCATGCTGTAAAGCCCCAAGTATCAGCAAGTCGATATGCATAGATTCACAAGCGTCAAGGATCACATCGTACGGCTTCCCTTTTTTCCATTGTATTTCGATCGTTTGATCCTTATGTTCTATTCCCTCGAGAATTCCCTCGATTTTGGATGATTTTTCATTGGTCTTTTCCCCAACATGCAACAAAATCAATTTCGCATTAAAATAATGGGCAATTCGGGTGGTCTCCATCATATTGACCTTTAAAGAAGGTGAAAAGGCAAATCCAAATAATATGGTCTTAAAAGGATGGATTTTATTCTGCATGAAGAATCATTAAGCCGCCAAGATAATACAATATTTGTTAAGGAATTTCCGGGCTTTACAAATTGTAAAGTCCATAATAAAAAGGTATTTTTCACTAAAATTTGCACAATGTTAGAATTAGCGGGTATTGTAATATTGGGAATAATCGCACAATGGGTGGCATGGCGCTTTAAAATTCCCGCAATTCTACCCCTTATACTTATCGGGTTACTCGTGGGTCCATTAGCGACCCTATATACCGAGAATGGGGAAAAATTGATTGAACCCATATGGAATGGTCAAAAGGGGCTGTTCCCGGGAGAAGGGCTGTATTATTTTGTGTCCTTGGCTATCAGTATCATACTTTTCGAAGGTGGCCTAACCTTAAAAAGTTCTGAAATCAGGAATGTGGGCCCCGTGATAACGAAATTGATAACGGTCGGATCCATGGTCACATTTTTTGTTGGGGGACTGGCCGCCCACTATATTTTTGGACTAAGTTGGCAGATTTCCTTTTTATTCTCCGCATTGATAATCGTTACGGGCCCAACGGTCATCACGCCCATACTGAGGAACATCCCTTTAAAACAGGATGTTTCGGCAGTCTTAAAGTGGGAAGGGATTCTCATTGATCCTATAGGCGCCTTGGTTGCGGTATTGATATTTGAATTTATCAGCGTGGGTGAAGGCCAGGCGTATACAATGACGGCCCTAATTGAATTTGGAAAGATTTTGCTTTTTGGTTTCACGTTTGGTTTCACCTTTGCCCATGCACTTGCGTTTGCAATAAAGAAAAACCTAATTCCGCATTATTTGCTCAATGTGGTATCCCTATCGGTAGTCTTATTGGTTTTTGTTGAATCCGATATTTTTGCCCACGAATCAGGCCTTTTGGCGGTAGTGGTAATGGGTATGGTGATGGGCAATATGAATCTGCCCAACATTAAGGAGTTGTTGTATTTTAAGGAATCACTGAGTGTACTTCTTATTTCCATACTTTTTATTTTGTTGGCCGCCAATATCAATATGTCTGACCTGGAATTGATATACAATTGGAAAACGGCAGCCTTATTTGCCGTTGTCGTGTTCTTGGTTCGACCGCTGGGGGTTTTTCTAAGCGCTTCGGGCTCTAATCTAAAGTTGAATGAAAAGTTGTTCATCGGCTGGGTTGGCCCAAGAGGTATTGTCGCTGCGGGTATTGCTTCCCTTTTTGGCTCAAAATTGATGTTAAAGGGCGAATTAGGGTCAGAATATATTACACCTTTGGTTTTTATGATCGTACTTGGCACCGTATTGCTCAACGCAACCACGGCCAGGTATGTGGCCAAGTTGGTTGGGGTATTCCTTAAGAATTCGGAAGGGATCCTTATTATTGGAGCCTCCCAATTTTCAATACTTATTGCTGAATATCTCTTCAAGAACAACCGTCATGTAGTTTTGATAGACAATAATGAATATAACATCAAAAAAGCCAAAGCATTGGGATTGGAAGCCCTTACAGCCAATATTTATTCCGACACGCTTACCGATAATATAGAACTGAATGATGTGGGCTATCTAATGGCCTTGACCGGCAACTCGGAAATAAACAGCTACGCCATTAACAAATTCGGTAATCAATTTGGGGAAAACGGATCGTTTAGATTGATTTCCCCTGAAGAAATGAACGACCCTGAGAATAATCCACGGGAAGGTTTGTTCTCGCATACCGATGACTTCATTAATATGGTAGAGGCGGTTAGAAAAAACCCTAAAGTCCATGAAATTCAACTTCAGGACCAATCCCATTATGACCGTCTTATTGAGATTACAAAAAAGGACGAGGACATAATCCCTATCTTCTTAAAAACCCTTGATGGGGACCTTAAGATAATTTCTTCCTACAGCAAGGAATTCAAAAATATCAAACAGGGTGATGTATTGGTTTATCTGGGGAAATCATTGGTATAAGCCCGCTACCCTGAGAAGGGCTCTGCTCTCCAAATTGTGATGGAAATATCATCGGGATCTACCGGATAATTATTACCCGCTACCATGCTGAAGAAATGTATTGATGACTCTCTTTTTATTTTGTCCTCCAGCAGCGCAGTGTCTATTTCACCACTCTCCTGTCTCCAAGTAAAAATTGAATTTTCCTCTATTTGTATGATACGGTGTTTAGCCGTGAACTGCGCAATATACAAAGTCATTTTCGAGGAGATTAAGTGACTAATGTAATGCGTATTTTTGGAAAATAATACTTTACCTACAAGAATATTTTTGAATTTCGACGAATGATGATGTTCGTATAACAGTAATAGAATGCAGTAATCCCGAAGTTTTTACTGTAAATCGCTACTTCACGGCCCTAGGGTATACTATTGGTCAATCCAAATAGTGCTTCCGTAGAAAAAATTAAAAAGATCAAAGTAATCTTAATCATTCAATTTCAAGACCGCCATAAATGCTTGCTGGGGTATTTCCACATTTCCGACCTGGCGCATGCGTTTTTTGCCCTTCTTTTGTTTTTCCAATAGCTTACGCTTACGCGAAATATCACCGCCATAACATTTGGCCGTCACATCCTTACGAAGCGCCTTGATTGTTTCCCTTGAAATTATCTTGGAGCCAATAGCTGCCTGTATTGGGATATCAAATTGCTGTCGTGGTATGAGCTGCCTTAATTTTTCGCACATTTTCTTTCCAATGTTAGCGGCATTGTCGGCATGTATTAACGCAGAGAGGGCATCGACCGGTTGTGAATTCAATAGAATGTCCACGCGTACCAATTTCGAAGTTCGCATACCAATCGGGGCATAATCAAAAGAAGCGTAACCTTTTGAAACGGTCTTTAGCCGATCGTAGAAATCGAACACTATTTCTGCCAAGGGCATATCAAAATTCAACTCTACCCTTTCAGTGGTCAAATAGGTCTGATTGGTGATCAGGCCTCTTTTTTCGATACAAAGCGACATGACATTACCAACGAAATCGGCCTTGGTAATTATTGTGGCCTTGATGTAGGGCTCCTCCACACGATCTATGGTTGAAGGGTCCGGTAGATCGGAAGGATTATTCACTATTACGGGAACATCAGGATTCTTCCTGGTAAAGGCATGATAACTAACATTGGGAACCGTGGTAATGACCGTCATATCAAACTCACGTTCCAAACGTTCTTGAATGATTTCCATATGCAGCATACCCAGGAAACCACATCGAAACCCAAAACCTAGGGCAGCACTGCTTTCAGGGGTAAAAACCAAAGAGGCATCGTTTAGCTGAAGCTTTTCCATTGAAGAGCGCAACTCCTCAAAATCTTCGGTATCAACAGGATATATACCAGCGAATACCATGGGTTTAACATCTTCGAAACCTTCGATGGGATTTACGGTAGGATTTACAGAATCGGTTATGGTATCACCTACTTTTACCTCCCTTGCATCTTTTATACCCGTAATTAAATAACCCACATCGCCCGTTTTAATCACCTGCTTGGGGTGTTGGGTCAGTTTTAATGTGCCTACCTCATCGGCAAAATAGCTCTTATCAGTAGCCACGAATTTTATTTTTTGACCTTTCCGGATTTCACCATTGATTACCCTAAAGTAAGTCTCAACCCCCCTGAACGGATTGTAGACCGAATCGAATACCAAGGCCTGAAGTGGTTCATCGGCAATTCCTGAAGGTGCCGGAATTCGTTCAATAATGGCTTCAAGAATTTCCTCGATCCCAATTCCGGTTTTTGCACTTGCCGGGATAACCTCTTCTGCCTGGCAACCCAAAAGGTCTACGATATCATCGGTCACCTCCTCAGGATTTGCACTGGGCAGATCAACCTTGTTCAGTACCGGGATGATTTCAAGGTCATTTTCCAATGCCAAATAAAGGTTGGTTATGGTCTGCGCCTGAATACTCTGTGCGGCATCGACCACTAAGAGGGCCCCTTCGCAAGCCGCAATGGAACGCGACACCTCATATGAAAAGTCTACATGCCCCGGGGTGTCTATCAAATTCAAGATGTAATCTTCGCCTTTGTAGGTATATTCCATTTGAATGGCATGACTTTTTATAGTAATACCACGCTCACGCTCAAGGTCCATACTATCAAGTAGCTGTTCTTTCTTTTCGCGTTCGGTCACAGATCCCGTAAAATCCAACAACCTATCTGCCAAGGTACTTTTACCGTGGTCAATATGTGCAATTATGCAAAAGTTTCTTATGTTCTTCAATTACCTTCCGGGATTAGGGTCAAGCTTGTACCAGTCACAATTCAATTCAACCTGACCTTATATATGCAAGTGCAAATATAGTGCAAAATAAACCGCGCATGTTTGGAGGTAAAAAATTTAATTATAGGAATAATTCCAGTTAAACAATCGATGAAACGCACTTTTTTTTGTAGGAGTATTCAGTTTTTTTTTGGTAATTTCACATGCCAATCAAATTTTTGTGAAAAACCGGATACGCTTTTTAGTCTTCTCTGTATTGCTCACTTCTTCCTTATTTTCACAAGAATATAAGATCAACGGAAAAATCATAAGTACTGAAAACGAACCCATATGGTTAGCCAATGTGTTGTTATTGAGCGCCATGGATAGTATTTTGATCAACGGGTCCTCTTCAGATGCCAAAGGTATTTTTGAGATCACCAATATACCTCCCGGGGATTATCTGCTAAAGGCGAGTTATCTCGAAAATGAATCTGATTATGTAAGTGTAACTATCAATGCCGATTTGGATGTTGGGAATATTACGATTGCCAACTACGCCCAAGTGCTTGATGAGGTTATCGTATCTACCCAAAAACCAAGGATAGAACGGAAAGTTGATCGTCTTGTTTTTAATATTGAAAATACGGCCTTTTCAGATGGGGATATATGGGAAGCCTTGAAACGGGCCCCTGGGGTGGTGGTCATAAATAATGAGCTATCGGTTAAGGGAAGCAAGGATATTGGGATTATGATCAATGGTAGAAAGATAAACTTACCTAGAGCCGATGTGATCAATCTACTTTCAGGCACCACCGCCAGCAACGTTGAATCAATAGAGGTTATCACCAATCCTCCCTCAAAATATAGTGCTGAGGACGGCATGTTGATCAACATAATAATGAAGAAAAACCTTATTGCCGGCTATAATGGTGCAATATTCAATCGGTATACCCAAGGTGTTTTTCCCAAACATACGGTAGGCACCGACCATTTTTTTAAAGGCCGAAAGACCAGTTTTTCCGCTAATTATAGTTTTAGCAAGGAAAAGTGGCTGACACAATATACCGATGTTACGAATTTTATTGATGAGGGTTCCATTTCATCTATCTGGACCGCTGAGGAAGACTATATACGTAGGCGCAAGCGACATAATTTCAATGCTTTTTTCGATTATTTCATGGATGAACGCAATTCTTTGTCTTTTTCAACCTTGAACCAATGGAATCCGAGCGTAAACCGAATGTACGATACCGAAACCCGAATAACCGACCCCAATGGCGCAGACCTCTCCAGTTTTATCACCTTAAACGATTCTGAAGAACAACAGCTGAATACCTCTTTTTATTTGGACTTCTTACATAAGTTAAAAACAAAAGGAGCGGAATTTTCCATTAATACCCATTATACCCATTACGATTATGACCGCGATCAGGATATTAGAACAGATTTCCTTGATATTGACGGCAATTTGACTTCAGAGAACGATTTTCTTACAACTTCCGAGCAGCACATTCATCTTTACAGTATACAAGCAGATTACATCACCCCTCTGGGAACATCCTCGAAATTTGAAACAGGTCTTAGATATGCCGGTATTCATTCAGAGAGTCGAATAGAACAAGAAGGTTTTGATAGAAACCAACCGGGGATCGACCCCACCGAAAGGGGAATCTTCGATTATGACGAGGGCATATTTGCAGGCTATGCCAGTATTGACAACAACTGGGGTAAATGGAAGCTTAAAATGGGTCTTCGGGCCGAACACACAAATACAACGGGGGCATTGAACACCACTACTGACGTAAAGGAAAATGACTATTTTAAACTCTTCCCCTCTTTTTCACTACAATATACACGCAGCCCAAAACACGATTTTCACCTGTATTATTACCGAAGGATTACCCGGCCAAGATATAATAATGTAAACCCTTTCCAGGTTTTTCAAAGCTACAATTCGATTATTGAGGGGAACCCCGACCTCTTACCATCAACCAGACATTATATGGCTGGCGGGTATACGTTCAACCGCGGTTATACTTTTGAACTTTTCTATAAGAACCGAACCAACTTTTTCCAAAGTTTGGTATTCCAGGACAACGAATCGCAACTCTTACGCTTTATTAGTTCCAATGTGGACAAGGACTTCGCCTATGGATTTAATTTCAGTATCAGCAAGAACTTTGCAAACAATTGGCATTTTTATTTTCTGGCCTCCACTTCCTACATAGAAAGTAATTTCACTGATTTGGATTCGGGTCAATTGGTAAAGGATGGCCTGTGGAATAGCTACATACGCTCCAATAGCGGATTTTCATTTTTAAGTGATAAGAGTTTAAAGGCAGATGTGAGTGTGCTTTACTCCTCGCCGGTGATCCAAGGCAATTCAAGACAGGAAGACTATTTTAAATTGGGCATTGCCCTACAAAAGAGCATCTGGAATAAACAAGGGAGTATTTCACTGGGTGTTGACGATATTATGAATGAGGCCCGCTTGTTCAATACCAGGAAATTCCTTAATCAAAACAACAGCTCGTTTTTCCGACCAGAAAGCAGATTATTGGTCCTAGGGTTTCGCTATAAATTCGGAAATACAAAAATACGTACCAATAAAAAATCCAAAAAAGTAGAGGAGCGAAATAGGCTATGACCTCTTAATCCTGCCACTCGGCAATAAACAAATTGGTATCCCTGGTACCGCCATTGTTGCGATTACTCGAAAAGGCCAAATATTTCCCATCGTTTGAAAACACGGGAAATGCATCGAACGTCTGCCCATGGGTAACCCGCTCCAGGTTTTTACCATCCAAATCGATCAAGTACAGATTAAAGGGAAATCCCTTTTCAGCCTCGAAGTTGCTCGAAAAGAGAATCTTTTCCCCCGAAGGATGAAAAAACGGACTCCAATTGGCATTGCCCAAAAAAGTGAGCTGTTTTAGATCGCTACCATCGGCATTGCAAATGAACAGTTCCATTTCTGTGGGTTGCACCAATCCTTGCGCAAGCAGTTCCTTGTATTCTTTGATCGCCTCCTCGGTTTTCGGCCTTGATGCCCTAAAGATAAGTTTGGTACCATCGGGAGAAAAGAAGGCGCCGCCATCATAGCCCAATTCGTTCGTTATCTGTTTCACATCACTCCCGTCCAGGTTCATGGTATATAATTCAAGATCACCACTTCGGGTCGAGGTGAATACGATCTTATCCCCTTTGGGTGATACCGTGGCCTCTGCATCATAGCCGGGTTCATTGGTCAGTTGGGCCGTTATATTCCCTTCCAAATCAGCTACGAAAATATCGAAGGAATCATAGACAGGCCATACGTATTTGCCATTTTTACGTAAAGGTACCTCAGGGCATGCATCATCATCGAGGTGGGTAGAGCCATATACAAAATGGGTGTTACCTGGCAAAAAATAGGCGCAGGTGGTGCGGCCCTTCCCGGTGCTTACCATGGGGGGCTTCTTATCCTTGAAATTATCATTCACATCCATTAAGAACATCTGGTCACACTCTAACCCCCAATCGGCATTATTGGACTGGAATATCATCTGTTGGTCATCAAAGCTCCAGTAGGCTTCTGCATTATCCCCTCCAAATGTTATTTGCCGTATCGACTTGAAATGATTTTCACCTTCATAGATTAAGGTATCGGAACCTGCCATTAGGGTAGTGGGTTTTTCTTGGGTAACAGTTTCTTTCTTGGGTTCGGTTTTGCAATTGAAGAATAAGATTACAAGGGCAAAACATAGAATAGTTCTCATAGGATGTTTAATTTTGGATAAAACTAGATGCAAAAATGATAAAAAAGATAGTATTACCACTAATTTTGATAGGATTCCTATCCTGTAAAAAGGAAAAAGCACCTGCAATCACCCTTGAAGAGGACGTATATTTTTTAGCAAGCGATAGTCTAGGGGGTCGTGAAACGGGTACCGCCCAGGAACTTATGGCGGCTGATTACATCAAGCAACGGATGGAAGGATTGCAACTGAATCCTGCCGGGGATGCAGGAACCTACTACCAAACATTTTCATTCAAACCAAAAAAAGACCCACATCAGGAAGTGGTCTATGTTAGCGGTGATAGTTCGGTGACAGGAACCAATGTCATTGGTTATATTGATAATAAGGCAGAGAACACGGTAATCATCGGGGCCCATTATGACCATTTGGGAATGGGGGGAGAAAGTTCGCTACATCGTGAAGGCGCTGCCATACATAATGGAGCCGATGATAATGCAAGCGGTGTTGCGGTGATGCTGCAGATAGCCGATAGTCTGGCCAAAAGGGAGGACAACCACAATTACCTGTTCATGGCATTTTCAGGTGAGGAGATCGGTTTGTTGGGCAGTAATTATTTTGCCAAAAACCCAACGGTTGATCTTGGCAAGGTGAATTATATGATCAATATGGATATG